>JABACC010000015.1 GCA_014237915.1 Candidatus Paceibacter sp. | reverse complement strand
TGGTGGGCGGTGAAAAGTACGCGGAGCGTTCCGCTTTCTTAGTTGCAATCGCTACACGATTGTTTCTCGAAAAAAGTTCGAGCAAATGATATAATTTCCGCACAAAAATTAAAAAACTGGAAATTTATTTTCAGTTTTTTATTTTTGCATCTAGGGCTCGGCGCCACCACTAAAAAATTTTTCCTTTCAGTCAAAATTTTAAGTGGTCGCTGCCCCCGACGTATCCGACAAGCAAAAATTTCTAAAACTTCGTTTTAGAAATTTTTCTTGTATACCGGATACTTTTTTCGAGCCCTCTTCTGAGCTACAAAAATTAAAAAACCAGAAAAGAATTTCCAGTTTTTTATTTTTGTGCCCAGGAGAGGGCTCGAACCTCCACATCTTGCGATACTAGTTCCTAAGACTAGCGCGTCTACCAATTCCGCCACCTGGGCTTTTTTGCTTTTCAGGATTTTTCCTGCGGAAAAATCCTGAAAATAAAATTCGAATCCCTCCAAACGCAATAAAATAAATCTGTTTTTCCATCCAGAAAAACTTCATTATTTTATGGTGCGCCCGGATGGATTTCGGCGTCCAAAACTAAGAAAAATTTTCACTTCGTTCAATTTTTCTAAGATTTACCTGCCCGAAAAACTTCGACAAGCAAGCTCGCTTTTGCTCGCTTCTTGTTTACCGAAGTTTCTTTTCGAATCCCTCCAAACGCAATAAAATAAATCTGTTTTTCCATCCAGAAAAACTTCATTATTTTATGGTGCGCCCGGAGGGATTCGAACCCCCGTAGGATAACTCCGGCTGATTTACAGTCAGCTGCATTTGACCACTCTGCCACGGACGCAAAAATATTGAGAAATTATAACAAAAAAAAATAAAAATTAAATATTAAAATTTAAAATTTTTAAAAAATTTTAAATAAAAAAACCCCTAAAATTAGGATTTATGTTTTGGAGGGTGCGGAGCCAGAAGCTCCGCACTTTCTCACCACCTGTCTTTTTTCCCACGATGATTTTTTCTTCGACCGTTATTGCAAGGATGTTCCCCTGCATTTTCATTGAGTACAGGAACTGAACCGTTCCCGAAATCAATGTATCTTTGGGGGTCAATAAGAAGAATAATTTTTCCAGCAGGGTCTTTTCCAACCACTACAGAAAAAGATCTTTCTGAAGCCGGACCACCTTCGCGACAACTTGCAGAAGCAGACAAACTAAAGATATCTCCTACTTTAAAGTCGCTCGCGCTAAGCTTCAAAGACAGAGAGCCTCCTCTTGGGGCTATTTTTCCAGAAGAAATAGCTTCAATAGCTTCTCCTATAGCCTTAAGGATTTTCCCTGGTCGAATATTCCTATTTTCAGATGAAATTACAATGGATCCTAGATTCAAATAATAATTAGTGTTATTTAAAATTTCGACATTTGGACTAAATATTCTAATTACCGCATTTGCCGGTAAAGCAATATTTAAAGACAAGAAAGCAATTAAAAAAAAGACTGATTTAAAATTAAAAGCCATTTTGGCCTCCTCATTTTGTTAAGCGATTGCGGAGCAATCGCGGATTTTCAAAACATTCGAGACGATTCCCGAATCCTACTTATTATTTTAAAGTATTTTTTAGAAATGTCAAAAATAAATTTTTGAGTGCGGGCAGGCGAAGCCTGCCCGCAAAAAAATTTAAAACGAGAGAGTGATTTTTCTGGCGGATTTGCCTTCGGCAAATCCGCCAGAAAAACTTTAAAATTTTCAAAATCAAAAAACAAAAATTTTTAAAAAAATGTTATAATTTTTTTATGATTTTTATCGACATGGTTATACTAATTTTTTTAGGAATGGCAGCCGGCCTTTTTTTTGGTTTTTTAGGAAAACAAATTTTATTAAAAAGTAAAAAAAATTCTTTAGAAAACCAAATAAGAGAAAAAGAATCTGACGCCGAAAACAAAGCTCACAAAATTTTAGAAAAAGCACATTTTGAAGCAAAACAAATAAAAGCAAAAGCCGAAAATCTTTTTGATGAAAAAAAAGAAGATTTTTCCTCAGAAAGAGAAAGGCTTTTAAAAAAAGAAGATTTTTTAGATAAAAGACAAATTCAAGTTGAAGATATTAGAAAAAATTTAGAAAAATCAAAAGAATTTTTAGTTCAAGAAAAAAATTCTTTAGAAAAACAAAAAAATAATTTAAAAGAAGAGCTTTCAACACTTTCAGGAATTTCCAAAACAGAAGCAGAGCAAAAACTTTTAGAAAAAATTGAAAAAGATTCAGAAGAAGATTTATTTTTTCAACTAAGCAGGTTAAAAAGCAGGAATTTAGAAAAAATTAACAAAAAAGCTAAAGAAATTTTATCTCTTGCTGTGCAAAAAATTGCAAATCCAGTTTCCGTTGACCTTTTAGCCACACCTGTAAAAATTGAAAATAAAGAAATTAAGGGAAAAATTATTGGCCGCGAAGGAAGAAATATAAAATCTTTTGAAAAAGAAACTGGAGCACAAATTGTTATCGACGAGTCGCCAAACTCTGTTTTAGTTTCTTGTTTTGATCCCATAAGAAGAGAAGTAGCTGCAAGAACCCTACAATATTTAATAGAAGACGGAAGGATTCAGCCAGCAAAAATTGAGGAATTTTCTGATAAATCTAAAAAAGAAGTTTTTGATATAATAAAACAAAAAGGAAGAGAAGCAGCAGAACAATGCGGATTTTTTAATATTCCAGATGATCTTTTAGCAATTTTAGGAAGGCTTCATTTTAGAACAAGCTACGGTCAAAATATTTTAAATCATTCAGTAGAAATGGCTCACATTTCTGGAGTTTTAGCAGAAGAGCTTGATGCTGATAAAAATATTGCAAAAATGGGCGCCCTGTTTCATGACATTGGAAAAGCGGTCGATCATGAAGTAGAAGGAACTCATGTTGAAATTGGCCGAAGAATTTTACAAAAGTTTAATATTGACGAAGAAGTAGTAAAGGCGATGCAGGCTCATCACGAAGAATATCCTTATGAAAATGTGGAGTCGCTAATTGTTCAAACTGCCGACTCTATCTCGGGTGGAAGACCAGGAGCAAGATCAGACACTGCAAATATGTATGTTAAAAAACTTGAAGGACTTGAGAGAATAACCTCTGAATTTAAAGGAGTGATGAATTCATACGCACTTTCTGCTGGAAGAGAAGTGCGAGTTTTTGTAAAGCCAGATGAAGTTTCTGATTTTGAAGCTTCAAAAATGGCTCGAGAAATTGCTCTTAAAGTTGAAAATGAATTAAAATATCCGGGAGAAATTAAAGTGGCTGTTATTCGCGAGAAAAAAATTATTGAATTTGCTAGATAATTTTAAAATTTTTATGTTAAAATTTTAAAACTTTTTATTTAATTTTATTTTTTTTAAATTTTATAAAATTAGGCGCAAGTGGTGAAGTGCCAGAAAAACTCTAGTCTGCGGCTTTTGACGCAGTGTAAATTAAAAAAAGTTTTTTAAAATAAAATTCATCTTATAGTAAAATTAGGCGCAAGTGGTGAAGTGCCAGAAAAACTCTAGTCTGCGGCTTTTGACGCAGTGTAAATTAAAAAAAGTTTTTTAAAATAAAATTCACTTTATAGTAAAATTAGGCGTAGTGGTGAAGTGCCAGAAAAACTCTAGTCCGCGGCTTTTGACGCAGTGTAAATTAAAAAAAGTTTTTTAAAATAAAATTCACTTTATAGTAAAATTAGGCGTAGTGGTGAAGTGGGAACACTGCGGTCTGCAAAACCGCCACGAGTGGGTTCGATTCCCACCTACGCCTCAAGCTCAATTTTTTTTGAGTCAAATTGAAAATCAAAAATCTTTCTCAAAAATGCCCAGGTGGTGGAATTGGTAGACACGCAAGACTTAAAATCTTGTCACTTCGGTGGTGCGGGTTCGATTCCCGCCCTGGGCACAAAAATAAAAAACTGAAAATTCTTTTTCAGTTTTTTTAATTTTAATTTTTTTTAATTTTTTTTTTTTAATTTTTTTTGGCGGATTTGCCGAAGGCAAATCCGCCAAAAAAAATTAAAAAATTTAATATAAATCTTTATTTAAAATAATGTTAAAATAAAATTATGGAAAGTTTTTTAGTAAAAATTTTTATACCAGTTTTAACTTTTTTCGGCTTTAGTTTTTCAAATATTAATGTTGGGCCTGATGAGAATTTTCAAGAAAAAAATCTTAAAAATGATTTTTTAGAAATTGAAAAAAAAGCTGAGGAAGACAAAAATTCTCAAGTAGAAAAAACAGAAAACCAAATTCAAGAAAAAAATATTGGATATTTTTATGGAAATACTGAAATTTCAATTGATGAAAATTATAGATATATTAAATCAAACGGAATTCCAAACCATGAAATAGGAATTTTTCCAAATAAGGCAAACCCAAATTCTATTTCAGAACAAAACCATTTTTATAAAGTTTCACTTTTTCCAGAAAATACTGGAAAAATTTCAAGAACAAGAATCTCAGGGATTGCTTTAAACGGAATTCCCTTAGAGCCGGCCACGGCTGAGGTTGAAAATGGATTTAAAAAAGAAGCTTTTGATAGTTTAGGAATGGGAACTTTAGGAATCGACTGGACTAATGCGCATGTCCAAAAAGATGGAACCTATCATTATCATGCAAAACCTGAAGGTCTTTTAGAAATTGTAAAAAAAGACCAAGAAGGAGATCTTGTTCAAGTCGCGTGGGCTGCCGATGGATTTGCTATTTTTTATTCACTTTCTGGAAAATTTAAGCCTAGCTATAGAGTTAAAGATGGAGAAAGAAATGGTGGTCCTGGAGGAAAACACGACGGAACCTACACGGAAGACTGGGAATTTATTGAAAAATTAGGAGATTTAGATGAGTGTAATGGGGTTTGGGAAAATGAAAAATATTTTTATGTAATTACAGATTCTTATCCATACATTCAAAGATGCCATTTTGGAACTGTTGATAAAACTTTTGAAGGAGACAGAGAGGTATTTAGACAAAGACAGGAAGAGTCTCAAAAAAGAAGAGAAGATAGAAGATAGTTTTTTTTATTTTTTTTGGGGCGGATTTTGCTTCGCAAAATCCGCCACAAAAAAAATAAAAAAGAAATTAAAAAAAAATTTTTACCAAAAATTAAAAAAAATAAATTAAAAATCCAGCTCCTAAAATTGGTAAAAATAAATTATCAAGTCCGTAAGTGGTAAAAAATTCCACATCTGTCAAAATTGCTGAAGCAATAAAAGAGATAAAAAAACTTTGAAGTGAAAAAGTTTGAAAAAAGCCTGAAAAAAACAAAGCTAAGAAAAATGTAAATATAAAAAATATTGAAGATCCCAAAAAAGATTTTTCTAAATTTTTTGGTAAAAATTTTTGAAGTTTTTCGTCAAAATTTTTTATAGTAATTTTTTTTCCATAAATAGATCCAAAAATAGAGGCTAAAGCGTCTGGAATGGTTAAAATTAAAACTCCAAAGCGAAAAGCATCTAAATTATAATTTGTAAAAAAAACAATCAGCAAAAAAGCAAGAGGAAAAAGCGGGGTTCCAAAACTTTTTCTTTCCACAGAATAAATTGATTTTGGAGCAAAGATTTTCCATTTTTTTTCTTTTGAAATTCTGGAAAATAGAGCGCCCAAAAAAGTCACAAAAAGAAAAATTAGAATTTCAGCTTTATTTAAAAAAAACGAAGAAGAAAAAATTAAAATTCCAGAAAGAATATGTCCAGTTTTTCTTGAAATTTCTGGATGAGGGTTAAAAACTTTTTTGGAAAATTCGGCAATTAAATAAATCAGAGCAAAACCAAGTAGAAAAAATAAGATTAAAAGATAGTTCATAAAAGGATTTTAACATTATTTTTTAATATAAAAAAAACCATAGCACTGCATGGTTTTTATTTTGATGGCAGTACCCAGAATCGAACCAAGACGGGCTATCATCCGGAGGACACCAGTCTTTCTACTGCCTTTCAAAACATAATCTATTATAAACTATAAATATAAAAAAGTCAAGATTTTTTTAAAATTTTTAGCAAGATTTTGGCGAAGCCAAAATCTTGCTAAAAATTTTTAAAATAATTTCTAAAAATATTTGTTATAATTTTTTTATGGAAAATGAAGAAAGAAAGTTTAACGAACTTTTAGAAAAACTCGAGAATCTTACAAAAAATCTTGAAAAAAGAAATTCAAAATGGAGAATTTTTTTAGTTGATGGAATTTTATCTGGATTTGGAAAAATTATTGGAATGACAATTATTTTTGCTATTTTTATTTACATTGTTGGAATTTTTTTAAATTCATCTGATGGAATTTTATGGATTTCAGATTTTCTAGAAAAAATTCAAATTGAAAAATTTCTTGCAATTTAAGTTTTTAATAAATCTATGAAAATAAAAAAAATAAAAATAGGTGTTTACGGATCTGAAGGTTCATATTCTCATATCGTTTCAAAAAAACATATTAAAAAAAATAAAATAAATGCTGATTTTCAGTACCTTTTTAATATTGATGAACTGCTTTCTTTTGTAGAAAAAGGAAATTTGGGAATCTTGCCGATAGAAAACTCCACAGAAGGGATAGTTACACAAGTAGTTGATGGTTTTTATAAACATAATGTTGAAATTATCGAAGAGCTTTCTTTAAAAATAAACCATTGTCTTTTGGTTAAAAAAAATATTCCAAAAATAAAATTAGCTCAAATTACAGAGGCTTTTTCTCACCCCCAAGCCCTTTCTCAATGTACACATTTTTTAAATAAAAATAAAATAATTCCCGTTTCTTTTTCAGATACATCGGAAGCTGCAAAATTTATAAAAGATTTAAGCTCTAAAAATTTTCAGTCAGCTTTAGGTTCTGAAGAGTTAGCTAGAATTTATAAATTAGATATTTTAAAAAAAAAATATTCAAAATAATAAAGATAATCAAACAAGATTTTTTTTAATAAAAAAAAATAATTTAAAAGTAGATTTTGGGCTTGAAAAAGAAAATAATAAAAAAAATAAAATATCTTTAATTTTTCAAACCAAAGATATTCCAGGGAGCTTATATAAATGTTTAGGTGCTTTTAGTGTTAATAATTTAAATATCACAATCTTAAATTCTAGGCCTTGCAATATTGGAAAAAATAAAGGATATTTTTTTTATGTAGAAATTGATGGAAATTTAAAAAGCAAAGAATTTGAAAGAGCTATTTCAGAGTTGAAATTTTATACAAAAAAAATAAAAATTTTAGGAAATTATTCTTTTAAAAAATAAAAAATAATTTATAATATATTTATAATAATTTTTTTAAATATGTCAGGACATAATAAGTGGTCAAAAATAAAACACAAAAAAGCAGCTACAGATGCTGCAAAATCGAAGGTTTTTTCAAAATATGTAAAAATGATTCAAGTTGCGGTGCGTGATGCAAACGGAGATCCTAATTCGGCTTCCGTTTTATCGGTAGTGGAAAAAGCTAAAAAAGAAAATATGCCGAAAGAAAATATTGAAAGAGCAATTAAAAAAGCCTCTGAAAAAGGAAATTCTTTAGAATATGTAATGTATGAAGGGTTTGGCCCTGCGGGAGTGGGAATTATTGTAGAAGCTCTAACAGACAACAAAAACAGAACTTCGCCAGAAATAAAAACTATTTTTTCAAAAGCGGGATTTTCAATGGGAGCACAAGGTTCAGTTTCTTGGGGATTTTCAAAAAATTCAGAAGGAGATTGGCAGCCGAACGAAGGCACAGAAATTTCTCTTTCAGAAGAAGATGAGCAAAAATTAGAAAAATTAATTGAAACTTTTGAAGAAAACGATGACGTGACAGAAGTTTCTGTAAATGCTAAATAATATTTCTTTTTAAACGGGCGAAATTTGCCTTCGGCAAATTTCGCCCGTTTAATTTAAAATAAGATTAAAAAATAAAATAGGCGGCTAAAAATTTTCCTTGGAAAATTTTTAGCCGCCTCTTT
>JABACC010000014.1 GCA_014237915.1 Candidatus Paceibacter sp. | reverse complement strand
GGAAAAATTTTGGCTTCGCCAAAATTTTGCCAAAAAAAAATAAAAATAAAAATAAAAAAACAAGTGCAAAATTTGCACTTGTTTAAAAATAAATTTTTTAAAAAACTATTTTTTAACTTTTTCCATCGCCTTTACTTTTCTTGGGTGTGGATTTCCTGTTTCAGCAAAATATTTAAGCTCTTCTAAAATTTCTTTAAATGCTTTATTTAAACCAAGTTTTAAAAGTGGTGATAAAATTTTCCCGATTGTTCGCAAAGTTGGTTCTGCTTCCCAAACAACTTCACATGAATTTTCAGAAAGAGAAACAACTTTAACTTTTACATCATTTGAAATAACTGGTAATTTTTTGTTTTTAATGACAACGTGAAATTCTATAACCATGTTTTCATCATCAAAAAAAGTAATTTTTTCGTCAGCTGCAAGTCCGCCTTCTTCTGTTGATAAATTACAAACTCTTCCGTTTAAAGGAGCTCCTTTTGCAGTTTCTCCTTCTGTTCTTAAATCTGTGTGAAAAACACTCGACATCCAAACATAATTTTTGTCAAAATCATGAGCTAAAATATGCCAAACATCTCTTGCTGGTTTTTCAATTTTTTGTGTTAATAAAATATTCATAATAATTTAGTAAATTTAATTTAACCTAATAATGGCTAAATTATAACATTTAATAAAATTAAAAATACAGACAATTAATAACCTTCTTTTTGCAAATCTTCAAAAACTTTTTTGACTGATCTTGAGATTTTTTTTGGAGTTTCGGTAAAAACCTCAATAAGTAAATCTCCGCGTGTTTTTCCATAAGGAACTCCATATTTTTTTACTTTCAAAATTCCTTTATTTTCCATTCCTTCAGGAATTTTTATTTTTAAAGATCCTTCTAGAGTTTCAATTTCTCTTTTTGATCCCAAGACAAGTTCAGAAAAAGGAACTTTTATTTTTGTTTTTAAATCATTTCCAATTCTAGAAAAATTAGTTTCATTTTTAACACTAATTCTAATAAACAAATCTCCAGAAACTCCTCCTGAAATAACCTCACCTCTTCCGGGCATTTTAAGTCTCATTCCGTGTTCAATTCCAGCTGGAATTTTCACATTAATTTCATCTCTTGCTCTAACGGTTCCAGATCCTGTACAAGATTTACATTTTTCTTCTGGAATTTTTCCTTTCCCGTCACAAACTCCACAAGTTTTTTGAGTTTGAATATTTCCTAAAAAAGTTTGAGAAACTCCGTAAACAGACCCATCTCCATTACAATTATGACAGGTTTTTGTTTTTTTATTTTTTGCTCCAGATCCCGAACATTCATTGCAAGATAAATTTTTAGTAATAAAAAAAGTTTTTTCAACACCAAAAATAGATTCAAAAAAAGAAATTTCTAAATTCACAGAAATATCAGAGCCAACTTTTTGTCTCGGCCTCCCTGAATTTCTTCTTGCTCCGCCTGAAAAAAAAGATTCAAAAATATCTCCCATATCAAACTCTGCTCCAGAAAAATTTCCTCCGCCACCGGAAAAACCTTGAGAAAAATCAAATCCTCCAGATCCTCCGCCAAATCCACCAGAAGCTCCAGATTTTCCAAAATTATCATAATTAGCTTTTTTTTGTTTATCTCCCAAAACAGAATAAGCTTCATTAATTTTTTTAAACTGAGAATCGTCCCCTCCTGTTTTGTCTGGGTGAGTTTCTTGGGCTTTTTTTCTAAAGGCTTTTTTTATTTCAGATTCAGATGAGCCTTTTTCAACGCCTAAAATTTTGTAATAATCTTCTGACATATTTAAAATTAAGTTGGATAATTATAGCAAAATAAATTATCTTTAAAAAATAGAAAATAGATATAAATAATAATTAAAAAATATTTCTTAGTTTTTCTTTTCTTCAATTTCTTCTTCTGGAATAATTATAATTTCTTCAGCTGAAACATTTAGAAATTGTAAATCTAAAAATTCCAAATCAGATAAATCTCCTATTGAAAAATTTTGACCTCCGAAAGAAATTCCTAAAACTTCACCTTTCAAATTTATAACATATGCGATTTTTCCAAAGTTTTCGACTTGAGGAAAAACTTCAAATTCTCCGTTTTCAAAAATATTTTTTATGGAAGTTTTAAAAGCTGCTCCGTCTCCATAAAGGAAAACTACCGACTCCCCCACTCTTGCGGATCCATTTGAAAAAACATTTTCTGAAAAATTTTCAGTTTTATAAAAATTAAAATTTTTATAAGAACCTAGGTTTTCTGTAAAAATAATTTTTTCTTCTGAGTTTTTTAACGAAGTTGAGAAGGAAAAGACGTCATAGAAAATTTGATCTCCAACAAAAATATTATTTCCTAAATAAGCCAAAGAGTTTTCCAGCAAAATAACTTCTTCAGAATTTTCTTCATTTTCAGAATTGTTTTCTGCCAAGAAGTCATAAAAAATATTTTTATTTTTTTCAATAGCTCTGACCACAATTTCTGATTCTGAAATTAAATAAGTTTCTTTTTCGTGAATAATACTGGGCTCAGATTCAACTTCAATAATTTTTTCTGTAATTCTATTAACAGTCGTGTTGACAATTTCCTGAGGGTTTTTATCAAAAAAACGAGCCACAACAAGGGCGCTCAAAGTTGAAGAAACTATTGCTATTAAAAAAAATATTGTAATTAAGCTGTGATTTGTCAGCCTTTCAATATCATTTTCTTTGTCTTTAAAAATTTTTTTAGTTTTTTCAATTTCTTTGGTTTTTTCAAGAGCTTTAGTTTTAAGGTTTTTTTTAAGATCTTGGGTTTTTTTTTTTTTTTCTATTTTTTCAGCTTTTTTCATAAAAATAATTTTATCAAAAAAAAGGAAAAAAGGGAAAATAAAAATAAAATTTCGAGGATTTTGCCTTCGGCAAAATCCTCTAAAAAAACTTTGAAAACTTGACAATTTTGTTTTAAAAAGTAAAATACTTTCTACTGGGGATGACGGTGCTTTGATAGTTTAAATATTTTTTAAGTTTGGATACGATTTTTCTAAAATATCGTTAAAATTTTAGTAAAAATTTAAGTGTAAAAAACTTATCACAAAAAGCTAAATCTGTGGCTAGTCCATACTTTAGCCCTGCATTTGCAATAGCTTAAAGTAGGTTGAGAATTTTTTTCTCCCTCGAATGTTAGCGAAAATTTTGTTCGGTTTTTGGTAGGATAAAATTTTTGTAATAAAAATCCAAAATAGAAATTTATTTGTCTGGAATAAATTTTGAAACTTACAGACTGGTTGAAAAAAGTTTTGTTTATTCTATATTTTTTCAGCAAGAAGCCTCTGGCTAAAAATAATCTATTATTCTAAACTGCTTAAAAAACTTAAACTAGACGGGGGTTCAACTCCCCCCTTCTCCACAAAAAATATTTTCTAAAAAAATTGAAAAAAATATATAAACAAAAAGCGGATTTGCCGAAGGCAAATCCGCTTTTTGTTTTTCAGAAAATTTTTTATTTACTTAATTTTATTGTTCTATATAAGCGATTTACTCTACTCGACACAAGGTTCAGGTAAGCTAATTTTAGCGGTACTTAAGTCAATCTCCATCACAATTCCATTCGGCATTATAATTTGTGGGTCTGTATGTCCAAACTCTGCATTAGTAATAATCGGTAACTTATTATTACCAAACTCTATAGAAATAACCTCCTTAATTACCTCATCTAATTCCTTTTTTTGAATATTTGTGTATCCTCGACCTCGACCAAATACTATTGCTTCTACTTCATTAAAAACGCCTTGAACTCCATAGTTTCGCAGGATACTCCTAATTAAAGACTTCGACGGAACATCATCTGATGTCTCAAAAAATAAAACTTTTCCTTTCCAGAATCCTTCATCTGGGTAAAATCTTGTTCCTTTCATAAACTCTAAAACCTCAATGCACCCACCAAATAATTCTCCTCTCACCAGACCCGAACCTTGCATAACACGAAGTCCCTCATCGAATTTCATTTCCGCTGTCTTTCCTAAATTAGCCTCGTCGGACCAATCTGCATATCCGTCACAATAAGTATTATATTTTGGATATTCGTAATTATCACTTGGATTAAACAACAGGTCATAGGTATGTTGTTTAAACGTATTTGGAAGCGTTTCCATTTGTGAAAATCCGGCCATAATTGTTGGGCCATTAAAGGTCACCAACCCTAATTTATTAAAGTATGTAAGTAGTGTTGTTGTATCTGAATATCCCATTATAATTTTAGGGTTATTTATAATAATTTCCTTATTTATAAAAGGTAAAATACGAACTGAATCATCCCCACCAATAGATATAAAAATAGCCTTAATTTCTGGATCACTAAATGCATCATTTATATCTTTTGCTCTCAATTTAGCATTATCTAAACTCGAATCTTCATTTGCTCGTGTTGTAGGGTATTCTTTTATTTTTAAGCCCCAATTTTTAAGAACCTTAAGTCCATTTTATACACATGAGGAAAAATACTTGGCCCAGCCCAAGATGGTGACAATATAGCAACCCTGTCACCTTTTTTTAATCTTTTTGGTTTTTTATACATAAAATTTATTATATACTATAAAAATAAAAATATATAAACAAAAAGCGAATTTGCCGAAGGTAAATCCGCTTTTTGTTTTTAATTACTTTGTTTTAAAAATTCCTCAAAAAATCTCCAAAAAAATAACCGCCGAAAAGCTCCGCTTTTCGGCTCCCAAACCCAAACCTATCTAATTATTTTAATCTTTAATTAAATCTAAAATAAAATTAGAAGGCCTAACTAGTCCGATATTTAATGGTGTGTTGATTAAAGACTCCCCTATTTTTTGTTTATTATTAAAACTTCCTGAAGCTATTCCGCAAATTCTATCTTCATTATTTTTTTTAACAAAAACTGGAGATCCACTACTTCCAGGATTTACTGCTTTGTCTATAAGTAAAAAATTTAATTTTTTATCAGACTCTCCAGATTCTGATTTTCTGTATTTTTTTGAACCTAAGTTACAATAATTAACCATAAAGGTAATTCCTAAATTCATTTTTAAAAACATTGTAGCTAAGGGGAATCCTCTATAATCAAGATCGGCTCCCTCTTCTAGTTTGTTTATGTCCTCTTCTTTCATAAAAAATTCTTTATCAAAACCTGAAGAATCTAAATCTTGAATGAGATTTGAATTAATTCGAGGCTCACTTATCTTGAGTAATATTATATCGTTAACCTCATCTATCTTTTCTTCTTCAATTTTATAATCAACATAATTAACACCATCTTCTCCTAATATGCTCGCGTATAAAAATTCTCTATCTTCTTCTAGGATTTCTTTATAAACATGGTTATTTGTAATAACTTTTTTATTTTTTAACAAAATACCTGTTCCTATTATACCAATATTCCAATTATTACTACTCACTTCTTTTTTTAGAGATATAAAAACTATATTTTTATTTTTATTTTCTTCTTTTGAATTTACCATATTATTTTGTTAATTTGTGTCTGGGGTATTTGAATTAGCTCCTTTTTTCTTTTCTTCTTTTTCTGCTTTAATCAATGCCTTCCGTAATTTCAGAAGACTAACATTATCATACATAATTTTATCATAAATTTTTTCTGATGTCTCATTAATTATTTCGCTATTTATTTTTTGCCTTACTGCTTCTGATATAATATTTTTTATCTTAGGAAGATAACACATAATAATAAAAACAATCCAAAGAAAAATAAAATTTTTATTTTCTAAAAAATTAAAATTAAAAAATGAACTAAATTTATTTTCAAAAAAAGGTTTTAATAAAAAAATACCTAATAGTGAAAATGTAAAAAATAAGGAAGTAAAGGGTAATATTTTATCTATAAAAATTTTTTTTCCATTCGATAAAAATCCAATTAGAAGACCTATTCTTAAAGTTACTAATGATAGTAAGGCTAAAAATATTTTTTTTAAAATTAATAATTCCATAATATTTTTTAAATCCTTTTATTTTTAATAATAATTCTTGCGTATTTTTTTGCCATTTTATTTAGTTTTAAAATATTGTATTTATTTTATCACAATTTTTTTTTAAACTGAAAAAAACTAAAAAAGAGAAAGGGGAAATAAAGGAAAGGAAGAAAAAGAAAAAGAAGCGGATTTGCCTTCGGCAAATCCGCTTCTTTTTATAATCAACCTAAATCTAACTAATTATTTTTTAAAAAAAATAGCGGACCCCTACGGGGTCCGCTATTTTTAAAATATCTTAAACTATTTTGATTTTTTTAGCACTTGGTCCTTTGTCTCCATTAACAATTTCAAACTCTACTGAATCTCCCTCTTTGAGCTCATCGAAAGAAACACCTTCGATGTCATTAGAATGGAAGAATAAATCTTTTTCTTGTCCTTCAACAGAAATAAAACCATATCCCTTATCCATAATACGTGCAATTTTTCCTTGCTTCATTTTTTATTTTAAATTAATCTAATAAACCTTAAATAAATAAATAAAAAAATAAAACTTAATTAGTTTAAGTTAAACTTTAATAATCATTCAATTCAATTCAATTATTATATCATTTATAAAAAATTTTAAAAAAGGAAAATTAATATTTTTTGGCGGATTTGCCGAAGGCAAATCCGCTTTTTTTTTTTGAAAAAAATTATACTCCAGAAAACATTACCGAAGAAAAATAAAGTAAAATCCACATTGCTAAAGTAATTACAGAAACGGAAATAAATAAAAAATGTTTTTTAAAAAATTTGTATGATGAAAATAATAAAATTCCTGCTATAAAATAAATAATTAAACTTTTTAGTGGAATTATAAATAAACTAGTAATAGGAAAAACAGGTGTGAAAATAACAGACATAATTATTGTGAAAATGATTGTATTTGTATCTACTCCTGCAGAAATGAGCTCTGCTCCTGAAAATAAAATCACTCCTAAAATTGTTGTTAGGTAAGAATAAAATAATATTTTGAAAATGATATTTTTTTTCATAATTATTTAAATATTTTAACACAAGTAAAAATAAATTTTTTTAAATTTTTTTTCTGTTAAAATAAAAAATCTAAAGGGCGATTAGCTCAGTTGGCTAGAGCGCTACATTGACGTTGTAGAAGTCGGGGGTTCGAATCCCTCATCGCCCACAAAAAAAATTCTAGATTAAAATTTTTAAATTAAGAGTGCGGCCCGAAGGGCCGCACTCTTAATTTATTTTCAATAAAAAATTTTTTAAAATTATTTATTTTTGTATCTTTCGATACATTCTTCAATAACTTCTTTTGCTTCTGAAATGTCTCCAAAGCCAATAACGTTTGTTGTCCCTGCTTTTTTTAAATCTTTGTAATGATTAAAATGATAAGAAATTTTTTCTTTCCACTTCTCTCCCAAATCATCAACAGAATTTATTAAATTTCCATTATTTCTATTGTCATCTGGCACACAAATTATTTTATGATCAAGTTCTCCATCATCTTCAAATTTCAAAACTCCAATTATTTTAGCTTTGACCACAACTCCTAAAGGCAAAGATTCATCTGCCACAATTAAAGTGTCTAGCTCATCTCCATCGTCATCAAGAGTTTGCGGGATAAAACCATAATTTGTTGGTTTAGGAAAAATTTCAGGATCTACCCTGTCTAGCTCAAAAGTGTGTAAATCTCTATTATATTCAATTTTATTAATTGATCCTTTTGGAATTTCCACCACTGAAATTATTTTTCCGTTTTTATAATCTCCCGATGTATAAATTTTATTATAATCTACCATAATATTTTTTATTTTTTAATTTCTTCTTCTTTTTCTGGTTCTGAATTTTCTACTTCTTCGTTTTTTTCTTCTTCATCTTCTTTAGTTTCTTCTGTTTCAGGTTCTGCTTTTTTTTCATTTTCTAAAATTTCAGTATTTTCTACTTCATTATTTTTTTCCTCCTCTGAGTTTTCTGATTGCGCTTTTTCTTCTTCGGCCATCTCTTCAACACTTTCTTTTTCTTCTGAAAAATTTTCTCCATCTTGAGTTTTTTCAATTTCTGAAAAATTTTCTGGTTGAGCAATATCTATTTTATAACCAGTTAGTCTTGCAGCTAGCCTTACATTTTGCCCTGATCTTCCAATTGCTAAAGAAAATTGATCTTCAGAAACCAGAATTTTTGCAATTCTTTCTTTTTCGTTTATTTCCACTGAAATAATTTCTGCTGGAGAAATTGCTTCTTCTATAAACTCTTCTGGGTTTTCAGACCATTCGATAATATCAATTCTCTCTCCTGAAAGCTCTGAAGAAACAGCGTTTACTCTAGATCCAGATCCTCCTACTAAAGACCCAACTGGATCAATTTCTTCATTTTCTGTATAAACTGCTACCTTTGAACGAAATCCGGGTTCTCTTGTAATTGCTTTTATAATGACGTCTCCAGAAGAAATTTCTGGAACTTCTTCTTCAAAAAGTTTTTGAAGGAAATTTGGATGAGATCTTGAAAGCTCCAAAAGACTTTGGTTTCTTGTGTCTGTGTTTGCTTTTGTTAGATAAGCTCTGATTCTGTCTCCTGTTTTGTAAGATTCTTTTTTAATTTGTTCATTGTAAGAAATAATTCCTTCCACTTTTCCTAAATCAACATAAATATTTCCTCCTTCAACTCTAACAACATTTCCAGAAACAATCGTTCCAATTTTATCTCCGAATTGATTTGTGATAAACCTATTTTCAGCTTCTCTTATTTTTTGAACAATTGTTTGTTTGGCAGATTGTGCGGCAACACGGCCAAAATCTGATTTTGCCTCAAGTGAAAAAGAAATTTCTTCGCCCACTTCTACACCATTTTTTATAAGCTTGGCGTGTTCCAACAAAATATATCTTTCTTCGTTAAACCTTACTCTTCCCTTTTCTTCTTTTTCAAAAAGATAAGCCTCTTTGTTCATTTTTTCATATTCTTCTTCTGTAATAATTTGTTCAGGAGAAATAACTTCTTTAACTTGAAAATATTCGATTGCTCCTGTATTTATATCAAAATTTGATCTGATAATTTGCCCTCTTTCTCCGTATTGTCTTTTGTAAGCCGAAGCGAAAGAATCTTCCAAAGCTCCCATAACTTCTTCTTTGGAAATTCCTTTTTCTTCTTCAAGTTGGGCAAGAAATAAGCCTATTTGTTTTAAATCTAAATCCATAATTTTATTTTTATATTTTTATTTTTTAAAAATAAATTTCCGTTCGAGTCTCTCGATACGGAAAATTTATTAATATGAAATCTATTATATATTATTTTAAAAAATAATCAAAAATTAAATTATTGGAATTATTGTTTTTAAAAGAGTGCGCCCCTTCGGGGCGCACTCTTTTAAAAAACCCAAAAACTTAAAAAATTATTTTTCTGAAATAAAAAAATCTAGAAGATTTTTTTCAGATAAAATTTTTGCTTCTTTTTCCTCTCTTTTTTTAACCTCAAAACCGCCAGAATTTAAAGATTTTTCAGAAACAATAACTCTGTAAGAAATTCCTAAAAGATCAGAATCTGAAAATTTTTCTCCAGCAGAAATTTTTTCTCTGTCGTCAAACAAAACTTCAATATTATTTTCCTTTAATTTTTGATAAATTTTTTCTGCTTCTTCATTTTTTTCAAGTGAAACTAAATGTACTAAAAATGGCGAAACTGATTTTGGCCAAACAATTCCCTTTTCGTCTGAGAAAATTTCTACCAAAAGCCCCATAATTCTTGATGGACCAATTCCGTATGAGCCCATAAAAACTGATTTATCTTCTCCTTTTTCGTCTTTGTATTTTAAATTTAAAGCATCTGAAAATTTAGTGCCTAATGTAAAAATATTTCCAGTTTCAGCTGTTTTAACTTTTTCTAAATTTTCTTTTTTCAAACCTAAATCTTCAATAACCTCATCTGTGTAAACTTCTTGATTTATGGCTATTTTTTTTTCTCGGTCTAAATAAACTATGTCTTCCCCAGCATCTGACTCTGTTTGAAATTCGTGAGAATATTTTGAAAAAGAGCCTCCGTCTGCAAATGTTTTATATGTTAAATCTTTTAAATCTAATCTTTCAAAAATTTTAAAATACGCTTCTGAAATTTTTTCGT
The DNA here is from genome assembly GCA_014237915.1 of Candidatus Paceibacter sp. Lineage (GTDB taxonomy): Bacteria > Patescibacteriota > Minisyncoccia > Phycocordibacterales > JABACC01. The sequence continues at coordinate 28,156 of JABACC010000014.1, read as the reverse complement.
AAAAATCATTGTGCTCTTTTTCATCTTTGGAAAAAGAATATAAATCTTTCATTAAAAATTCCCTTCCTCGCATTAATCCTGATTTTGCTCTTTTTTCATTTCTAAATTTTGTTTGAATTTGATAAGGATAAAAAGGTAAATCTTTGTAAGAACAAATAAAATTTTTCATATTTTTTGTAAGTGGCTCTTCGTGAGAAAAACCTAAACCTAACTCCCCTCCGGATTTTAAAAAAGTTTTAAACCATACATCAACAACTTTATCGTCCCACCTTCCGCTTTCTTGCCAAACATCATGACATTGCAAAGCAGACATTAAAATTTCTTGCCCGCCAATTTTTTCCATTTCTTCTTTTATAATTTTATTTATTTTTTCAAGAACGATAAGTCCAAGTGGTAAAAAACTATAAACGCCTGCCATTTCTTTTGAAATATACCCAGCTTGAATTAAAAGTTTTGCATTTTTTGACTCTTCGTCTGCTGGAGAATTTTTTTGAGTTTTTGTAAAAAGTTTTGATTGTTTCATTTTTTATTTTATTTAAAAATTATCTTTTTCCTCCCAAAATTTCATCTTTAGAAAAATATAAATAACCTGTTGTGGCAATTAACGCTCCTAATAAATTAAAAGAAATATCTAACATCGTATTTTCGTAGCCCCCTACTCCGTTTTCTGGAATATTTGTAGCTACTAAAAATTCCATTATTTCATTTAAAGTTCCAATTCCAGCTGAACCTAAAACCGCTATTAAAAAAACTAAAAGAGTTTTTTCTCGTATTTTAAAATACATTCTCATAACATGAAAAATCATAACAGAAATTACTCCGTATAAATACATATGCACTAATTGATCGTATTTTAAAATATAAAATTCTCCTCCTAAATCTAAAAATGGATAAATTTTATAAGCAAATAAAACAGCATTGTCTAAAACAATTGCTCCTCCTAAAATATGAGCTATTCCCCAAGCTGAAAAAAACCACAAAAGCCAAACGGGAAACATTGTGTATTTTAGAGTTTTTAAGACAAACAAATATATAGCGGCAATTACAACTACATAAATTATAAATTCTAGATCTCTAAATGCTAAAAAATAAATTGCACCTAGAAAAAGTACCAAAGAATTAAAACTTATTAAAAATTTCATAAACAATATTTTATCATATTTATTCAATAATTTTATTGAAAAATATAAGGTATTGAAAAATAAAACATAAGAGTGGATTTTGCTCCGCAAAATCCACTCCCTACCACTCCCTAATTTTTCCAAAAAAATTTGATAAAGTTATATATATATAATTGTAATTAGAAGAAATTGTTCTTCAAAAAAAACAGGAGAAATATTGTGAATTTACTCAGCATTGATGATATTCTGAGGCTCGCTTCAGGAAGTGAAATCACTTCTGAAGTAGCAGATTGTCTTTTATTTTTTGGCTCGGCTAATGCCGACATGGAATCAGAAATAGAGGGTGCATGCTCCCAAAGCCCACTTTTATTGTGCTCGATGATGATGATACCTTGTTTTTTGTGAGAGATTGTGCTCCGGATGAAAATCTGAAAGAGCTTAAAAAAATTTTGCTTCCTAGAGACAAAATTCTAAATTTTTCAGTAATAAAAGAAAATTATGGCAAAAAAAATAATTTACGAGGAATTTGGACAAAATCACAGGGAAAATCCCTGTGGACACGTAACCCCGATTCGATTTCGGGTAAAGTTTTTATTTTATAATCCAAATTACTGGATTATAAATTTAAAGGGATTTTGCGTAGCAAAATCCCTTTTCTGTTTTCCGAAAAAAATTAAAAAATAAAATTATTCTTCGTCTTCAATTTTAACCCCTCCTCTTTTTTTAATAATCTCATCTGCAATATTTTTAGGAACTGGATCGTAATGAGAAAATTCCATATTTGGAGTTGCTCGCCCTTGAGTCATTGATCTTATTGTTGTTGTGTATCCAAAAAGCTCAGAAAGTGGAATTTTTGCTTTTACTACTCTGTCCATTCCTCTTTCTTCCATGGCTTCAACTTGCCCTCTTTTTGAAGAAACATTTCCTGTTATATCTCCCATATATTCTTCAGGGGTAACAATTTCAACTTTCATTACTGGCTCTAAAATAACTGGTGTTGCCATTTTTGCTGCTTTTGTAAAAGCTTTCGAAGATGCAATTTTAAAAGCAATTTCAGATGAATCGACATCATGGTAAGATCCGTCAAATAAATCAACAGAAACATTTTCTACTTTGTACCCTGCTAAAATTCCTCTTTGCATTCCTTCAATAAAACCTTTTTTACAAGCTTGAATATATTCTTGTGGAATAACTCCACCTTTAATACTATTTATAAATTCAAAACCTTCTTCGTGAGTAACATTTTTAGGAAGATCCGTTTCTTCTTCAGGATTTTGAAAAGGTTTAACTCTAATTTTAACGTGTCCGTATTGCCCTCGCCCTCCTGATTGTTTTACATATTTTTCTTCACCTTCTGATTCTCCTTGGATTGTTTCCCTGTAGGCCACTTGCGGAGCTCCTGTTTTTGCTTCAACATTAAATTCTCTTTTCATTCGATCAACAATAATATCTAAATGAAGCTCACCCATTCCAGAAATAATTGTCTCCCCTGTTTCTTCATCTGTATTTACCCTAAAAGTTGGATCTTCGTCTGAAAGTTTTTTAATAGCTGTTCCCATTTTTTCTTGATCAGCTTTTGTGGCAGGCTCAACTCTCACAGAAATAACTGGTTCTGGAAAATCAATTTTGTGAAGCTCAATTGGATGGTCTAAATCACAAATTGTGTCTGAAGTTTTTGTATCTTTTAAACCAACAGCTGCCACAATTTCTCCAGCGTACCCAACTTCTACTTCTTCTCTTTCGTTTGAGTGCATTCTAACAAGTCTTCCGATTCTTTCTTTTGATCCTGTTGTTGCATTTAAAACATAAGACCCAGCTTTTAAAACTCCTGAATAAATTCTGATAAAAGAAAGCTGTCCGACAAATGGATCAGTTTGTAATTTAAAAACAAGGGCTGAAAGAGGCTCGTCGTCGGAGGATGTTCTTGTAATTTCTTCTTCTGTGTTTGGCTTTACTCCCACAACTGGTGGAATGTCTGTTGGCGCTGGTAAATATTCAACAACGGCGTCTAACACAAGCTGAACTCCAATATTTTTAAAAGCTGATCCTCCAAAAACTGGAATAATTTTATTTGCGATAACCCCAGCTCTTAATTCTTTTTTTAAATCTTCAATAGAAATTTCTTCACCTACTAAAAATTTATCCATTAACTCTTCGTTGTTTTCAACTATTTTTTCAACTAAAGCGCTTCTTTTTTCTTCTGATTTTGCTTTATATTCTTCTGGAATTTCTATTTCCACAACTTCGTTTCCCATTTCCCCTTCAAATTTGTAAGCTTTCATTTTTAATAGATCAATAAGTCCAGAAAGGTCAGATTCAGTTCCGATTGGAAGCTGAGCCATAACGGCATCTTTTGAAAGCCTGTCTAAAATTGATTCAAAAGCTTTATCAAAATCAGCTCCTGTTTTATCTAATTTATTTATAAAACACATTCTTGGAACTCCATATTTATTTGCTTGTTTCCAAACAGTTTCAGATTGTGGCTCCACTCCAGCATTTCCATCAAAAACAACAACAGCTCCATCTAAAACTTTTAGAGATCTTTCAACTTCAGCGGTAAAATCAACGTGGCCCGGAGTATCGATTATGTTAAATCTGTGTTCTCTTTCTTTGTTTTCTTTTTCTGTAGTTGGTGTCCAAAAACAAGTTGTAGCAGCTGAGGTAATTGTGATTCCTCTTTCTTGTTCTTGCTCCATCCAGTCCATGGTTGCTGCTCCGTCGTGAACTTCTCCTATTTTATGGGAAACTCCGGTATAAAAAAGAACCCTTTCTGTTGTGGTTGTTTTTCCCGCATCAACGTGCGCTACAATTCCAAAGTTTCTAACTTTTTCTAATGGATAATCTCTAGGCATATAATTTCTATTAAAATTTTATAAATAATTAACTTAATTTGAAAATAGTTTTTCAAAAAAATTTAAGCTCAATTATACCTTAAAAAATCTAAAATAAAAAAATTTTTCTATACCTCTATTATTTCTTTTCCAAATTTTAAAATTTTTGCTTTTCCATTCTGTCCTGCAAATAAGATATTTCCGTTTTTTAGGATTTGGGTTGAACGAATCCAAGAATCTCCAAAATTAAGCATATCTTTTAATTCTTTTGCCGAAACTACAATTTCGTTTGTTTTTGGGTTGTAGATGCAGGCTTTTCCGTATTCTCCTGCAAATAGAATATTTCCGCTTTCTAGGGTTTGGGTTGAATTAATCCAAGAATTTCCAAACTTAAGTATGTTTTTTAAATCTTCCACTGAGGTTACAATTTCGTTTGTTTTTGGGTTGTAGATGCAGGCTTTTCCGTAATCTCCTACAAATAAAATATTTCCGCTTTCTAGGGTTTGGGTTGAATTAATCCAAGAATTTTCAAAACCAAGTTTTTCTTTTAAATCTTCTGTTTCTGATTTTTCTAAATTTGTATAATCGGTCTCACCAAGAGGAAATTCTTCTTGTATTTGTTTTAAAATTTCATTTGCTTGTTTTTTTAAAGAAATTAATTTATCTAATATTTTTTTTTCTCCATTTTCTTGCGCCTCTTCATATACCTTTAAATATTCTTTAAAAATATTTTCTAAATTATTTCTTTTTTCTTTTAGGTTTTGGCAGTTCATAAATTATTTTTTAATTATAAATTAAAATATGTAAAAAATCAATATAATAAAACTATTTTAAATTTATAATTTTATTAAAAAGATTTTTGTCTTTTTTTATGTCTTTTTTTGTTCCAAGTGTAACTTTGTTTCCTTTTTTCCAATCTTTTCTTATTTCTGGTAAAATTTTTGCTAATTTTTTGGAAGTTAAAGAAAAAATTTCATTCCTTTTTTTTTGTATATCTTTATTTTTAATTTTTGAAAGATGATTTTTTACAATATTTAAAATTAGAAAATATTCAATTTTTGGCAGATCTAAAGAAAATATTTTTTTAGAAATAGCAGTTTCAATTTCTTTTTCTGATAAATTTTCTAAATCATTAGATTTAAAAATATTTTCAATATCTTTATATGAGCCAGAAATTCGAGAATCTCTATAGGTGCTTACCGCTGGAAAACTTGGGAAATAAAAATTAATTTTTGATCCATATGCTCCTCCTTTTTCTCTAATTTTTTCCCATAAATATCCGTAAGATAAAAAACTAGAAAGTGGAGATAAAATACTTTGATATTTTTTGGAAATTTCAGCACAGTGAGAATTATAATTTGAAAGAGAATTTTCTAAAATATAAGCTATGTTTTTTTTAGTTTTTTTGAATTTAATTTCTTTTTTTTGCACTTTAAAATTTTTTAAATTTAAAGAATTTATTAAATTTTCTTCTTTTTTAAAACCATAGTGGCCTAAAAATAAAGAGTTTTTTCTAAAAATTTTTTCGTACATATTTTTTACTTCTTCCATTTTCTTTTCAGGGTTTTTCTTAAATTCTTTTTTAAGCTCCAAAAGTGAAAAATAAAAATCTATACCTGAAAGATTTTCAGACAAAAAATAATGTTTATTAAAAAAAGAAAGATTTTTTTTATCAGCATAAAAATTTCCAAAATTTCCAAAATCTTCTTTTAAAGAATTTATTTTTTCATTTAAAATATTTTCAAAACCTTTTTCCTCAAAAATAATTTCGTTGAAAAATTCGTTTAAAATTTTCAACCCCCTTTTTTTATTTTTTTCTAAAAAAGAAATAAAAACTGAAAAATAAATTTCTGGGTTTTCTGTATTTTTTGTTAAAAAATAGTAAGACATAAAATTTCCAAAAATTTCTTTTTTTTCAGAATCAGTTTGTGAATAAGATTTATTTTTAGTCATATATTCTGAAAGTAAATTAGAAAAAATTCCAAAAAGAGCTAGATCTTTTTTTTCTAAAAAATCAACTTTAAAAGAAAATAAAAGCGAGGAAATTTCTTTTTGGCTACTTTTGTGGTGAAGATAATTTTGGCCAAAATAAACTTTAGGAAAAATAGCTTTTTTAGAAACAGATTTTAAAGAAGCTGGTTTGATTAAATTTATATTTTTAGGGTTTTCTATAATTTTTTCAAATTCTTCAAACTCAGATATTTCTTCTTTAATTTTTTTAATCTTTTCTTTCGTTAGTTTTTTTTGTTCTTTTTTTATTTTATCTTTTAAAATTTTTTCAGGGTCAAAATTTTTATCAGCCTCCAAAATATAGAAAACTCTTGAATTATTTTTTAATAAAGCTTTTTCAAAAACTTTTTCAAAAATACTTTTGTTTTTTTTCAAAAGTTCTTTTTTTAAAATAGAAATTTCCTTTAAAGGCTCTAAAAAATTAGCTGGGTTTTTTTCGTATAAATATGATTTTATAAATTGATTGTAAATTTTCTGCCCTCTTCCACTTTTTAATTTTAAACTATTTATGTAAAAAATATCTTGCTCGATTAGAGATTTTAAAAATTTTTTGTCAAAACTTTCTTTTGAAATTTTTAAAAAAATATTATTTATGATTTTTTTAATTTCTGGAATTTTGTTTTTTGCAATTTCCTTTAACTCTAAATATAAAAAAGGTTGGATAATGTCTTTCCCAATATAATAATTTACTGAATTTGCTAAATTTTTGTCTAAAATTTCTTTTTTTAAAATAGATGAATTTTTCCCTAAAATTATATATAAAACATACTTTAAAACTTTTAATTCTTCTGGTTTTAAATCTGGTAGCAAAAAAGAGATTCCTAAAATATCATTTTTTTTGTTTTCTGCATTAAAATATTTTTGTGAAAAATTTTTTTCTTTTTTGAAAAGTTTTTGCTTTGTAATTTTTGGACTAAAGTTTTGATAAGAAAAATCGGAGAAAAAATCTTGGTCTATTTTTTTTAAAACTTTTTCGATGTCTAAATCTCCATAGAAAAAAATATGAGAATTTGAAGGATGATAATGTTTTTTATGGTAACTACAAAATTTTTCATAATTTAAATCTAAAATATTTTCAGGGTTTCCTCCCGATTCAAATTTATAACAATTGTCTGAAAAAGTTTTTGAGAAAATGTCTCTTTCTAAAATATTTTCTGGATTTCCAAAAACTCCTTTCATTTCATTGAAAACTACTCCGTTGTAAGAGAGCTTATTTTTTTCATCAAGCTCCCTCCTCCAACCTTCTTGTCTGAAAAATTTTTTTTCTTCGTAAATTTTTGGTCTTAACGGAGCATCTAAATAAATATCTAAAATTTTATAAAATTCAGATTTATTTGTGGTTGAAAAATAATAAATTGTTTTGTCTGGGTATGTAGACGCGTTCATATTAGTTGCTAAAGATTTTTTTAAAACTTCAGCAAAAGCCTCTGCTTTTTTAAATGGATATTTTTTTGAACCTCTCAAAACTGAGTGTTCCAAAATATGATTTAAACCTGAATTATCAAAAGGTGGGGTTTTAAAACCTATATTAAAATATAATTCTTTGTCAGAATTTTGAGCCCAAAACAAATCAGTTTTTAATTTTTTATGCTGAAAATGAAATAAATTTACTCCAAAATCTTTTAATTTTTCTTTTTTTATTAATTTAAAATTTGAAATTTCTTTTTTCATAAAATATTTTAAAATTATAAATCAAGAATTTTTATGTCTTCTCTAAATCTTTCCGCTCTTTGAATAACCGATTCTCCGTATTGAAAACGGAATTTCCACCAAGCACCTCCAGCATAATATCTGGAAGCTGCACATCTTTCTGATAAAAGTTTTTCAGGGGAAATGTGAGAATACTCGTTTGCATAATTTTGACAAGAAGAAGAATAATATTGCTGAGAAAGATAAACTCCTGATGCAATAAAAGAATCTTGATTAGCAAAAGGAGAAAGACTTTCAGATGGAACTCCTAAAATTTTTGCGGCTTTATCTCTCACAGAAAGCCAAGTGACAGGCATAAACTGCGCAGGCCCCATTGCTCCACCATAAGCTCCATCAGATGGAATTGGGCAAGAAATTTTCGTATCTTCTGGATTTAAACTTAAACCTTCCATAATTTTTAAATATGAAGGAATTTGGCTAGAAGACATAATTTTATCTCCGTTTCTTGTTCCGTAAGCATTATAATTATTGTAAATGCACTGCCCTATATTTCCGCCAATAACTCCATTGAAACCTGATTCTTGAAATAAAATAGCTAAAATAAAAGCTGTGTCTACTCCAAGCTGACTTTCGTAAGGCCTTATTAAGTTTAGTGCATCTCCAAATTCTATTTCTTCTCCTCCGACTGTTCTAAATTTTTTCTTTAAAATTTCTTGTTTCAAAGATTCTTTTTCTTGAATCGAAATTTCATAAACTTCTTTTTCTGTTTCAACTTTTTCTAAAAGAATTTCGCGATAATCTTTTGTAACCTCAATTGTTTTTTTCTCAAGTTCTTCTTGGTAAGCAAGCGATCTTTCTAAAGATTCTCTTTCAGCTAAATTAGCAGAAATAATTTCAAGCTCTTCCTGAGTGAAGTTTAGCTCATCGTATTTAAAAGTAATTTCATTTTCTATAAAAGAAATTGAATCATTATCGATAAAAAAACCAGAAAGAGTTTTTGAAGACAATATAGCTTCTATAGGTGAGAAATTATCCATTTCATTTCTTTTTCTTAAAAGAGTCACTAAACTTTTTTTAATTTCTTGTAATCTTTCCTCCAGAGAGATCATTGTTTCTCTATTTTTTTCAATGTCTCTGTTAAGCCTGTTTGCTTCTGCGTGTTTTGAGTTTATATAATTATTAGAAATTGCAATTTGATAATCTAAAGCAGAAATTTCGTCGTTAATATCATCGGCCTCATCTTCTTTTTTTTCTAAAAGTTTTTTATCAGCTTCTATTTCTTTTTCACATTTTTCTATAATAAGATCGAGTTGCTCGTCTGTGTAGCTATCTAAGTCGTGGGAATCGTTATCACAAGAAATTTTAGATAAATTAAAAACATTAGAATTTTCAATTTCTATTACTTCTTTATTTTCCTCATCATTTATAATAGAATTTATTGTATCTTTTATTTCTTCTAAAATACTTTCTTCATCTTGGGCAAAAGTACTTAATGAAAAAAAAGAAAATAAAAATATTAAAAAAAAACTAAATATTCTGTTCATTTAGTTTAAATTATAACAAAAAAAATCTTTCTTAAAAAATCTTAAAGAAAAAAAATTATTTTTCTTGTTCGGTTTTTTCTTCAGCTCCTGCTGTTTCTTGTCCGGTTTTTTCTTCAGCTCCTGCTGTTTCTTCTTCTTTTTCTTCTTGTTGTTTAGACAAAGATACTACAACATCGTTTTCATCTAAACTTGTTTTTACGCCTTCCGGAAAGGAAATATCTTTTATATAAATAACATGATTTTCTTCTGTTAAATTTTCTAAATTAACCTCAATGTTTTCTGGAAGATTTTTTGGTTTTGCTGAAATTTTAATTTCAGAAAGGTTGTGATTAACATTAAACCCTGTTTTTTCAGCTGGCGATTCTCCTATAAATTCAATTGGTGTTTCAACTTCAATTTCAACATCCTGAGAAACTGCATAGAAATCAATATGAGTTGGAAAATCTTTTATTGGATCAAATTGGATATCTTTAATAACAACATCTTTTTTTTCTCCATCAATATCTAAAGAAAAAACATGAGAATACCCAGCATCAGAGTAAACTTTTTCGAAATTATTTTTTTCAACTTCTAAAGCCACTGGCTCTAAAGAATTTCCATAAAAAATAGCTGGTACTTTTCTGTCTTTTATTAAATTTTTTGCAGATATTTTTAAATCTCTTTTTTTTGCTTTAAGTTCCATAATGGCAAGTATTATATTATAAATAAATTAAAAAACAATTTTTTTCTAAAATAAAAATTAATCATTTTTAATCATTTTTATAAAAACATCATTTGGTATATTTACTTTTTTCATTCCAAATTCTGCTGATTTTTTCTTTCCTTTTTTTTGTTTTTTTAATAATTTTCTTTTTCTGGTAATATCTCCTCCGTAAAGTTTTGCGGTCACATCTTTTCTAAAAGCTTTTATGGCTTTTGAAGAAAAAATTCTACCCAAAGCTTTTGCTTGAACTTTCATTGCAAAATTTTGTCTTGGAATTATTTCGTGTAATTTTTCTACTGATTTTTTACCTTCCTCTTCTACTCTTGCTCTTCCGACAATTTTTGTAAAGGCAGAAACTACTTCATCGGCCAACAAAATTTCCATTTTAACAACATCAGCTTTTTTGTATTCTGCTAATTTATAAGAAAAAGATGCAAAGCCAGAAGTTTTTGATTTTAATTTATCAAAAAAACCACGCATCATTTCTCGAAGTGGCATTGTGCCAAAAATTTCTCCTCTACCGTCTCCAAAGTTTAAATTTTTTTCTAAAATTCCTTCGTGTTCATAAAAAAGTTGAGAAATGGCTCCTGAATATTCTGATGGTGAAATAATTTTTATATTTATCCAAGGTTCGGTAATTTCTAAAATATCTCCATAATCTGGAAATTCTGAAGGATTATAAACTTTTTTTTCCTCTCCAGATTTTTTCTTTACTAAATAATTTATGGTTGGGTGGGTTACTATTAAATCTAAATCAAATTCTCTTTTTAATCTTTCGGTTAAAATTTCTAAATGAAGCATTCCCAAAAATCCAAGACGAAAACCTCTTCCTAAAGCTCCGGATTTTTCTGGCTCGTAAGAAAAAGATGAATCGCTCAAAGAAAGTTTTTCAAGAGATGGAAGCATTAAGTCAAAATCATCAGAATCTTGCGGAAAAACAGAAGCCCAAACCACAGGCATTGGTGAAGAATATCCTTCGATTTTTTCAAAATTTTTATCATCGGCAAAAACAATTGTGTCTCCAACAGAAGCCACTCCAGCTTTTTTTATTCCTGTTACTATATATCCGATTGAGCCTTCTTCTAAAATTTCTTGCTCTTTTTCTTCTGGAGAAAAAATTCCAACTTCTACTGACTTAAAGCCTTCCCCTGAATTTGCAAAAAATAAATTTTTACCTTTTGTAACTTTGCCTGAAAAAATTCTAACAAAAACAATAATTCCTTTATTGGGATGATATTTAAAATCAAAAATAAGAGCTTTTAAAGAATTTTTATTTTCATTTTCATTTTCCGGAGACGGAATTTTTCCAATAACTTCATCAAATAATTTTTCAATTCCCTCACCTGTTTTTCCAGAAGTTTCAATAATTTCATCTTCATCACAATCAAGTAAAATAGAAATTTCTTCTTTTACTTCTTGAATTTTAGCAAGTGGAGAATCAACTTTTGATAAGGCTCCTATTATTTTTAAACCTTCTTTTTTTGCCATTTCTAAAACAGATAAAGTTTGAGCTTGAATTCCTTGTGTTGCATCTACAAGTAAAATTGCTCCTTCAACCGCTTTTAAAGATCTTGAAACTTCGTAATAAAAATCAACGTGCCCTGGAGTATCAATTAAGTTAAAAAGAAATTTTTCCTCTTTTTTTTTATATTCCATAGAAACTGGTTGCATTTTTATTGTAATTCCTCTTTCTCTTTCAAGCTCCATAGAATCTAAAACTCTGTCTTGCATTTTTCTTTTTTCTATTGTTTTTGTAAGTTCTAACATTCTATCGGAAAGTGTAGATTTTCCGTGATCGATGTGGGCAATGATAGAAAAATTTCTAATATTTTGACTCTTCATAAAAAATAATTATACCAGTAAAAATTTTAATAAAAAATGTTAAAATAAATTTATTATGGAAATATTTAAAAAAAACTTTTTCGATAGAATTGTGACTTGGTGCGAAGAAAGAAAATTAACAGAAAATTTTGATCATCAAAAAGAAATTTCATTTATTATTGAGGAGCTTTTGGAAAGCACTGGAAAATATACTTCAGAAACTGCACGAGAAAAATCTGAAAAAATTTCTTTAGAAATTTTTTCAGAAGTAGAAGAAAATGTTTCTCCTGAAACAATTGTAGATGCTTTTGGAGATATTATTGTTTTTGCAACTGGGACAATTGCTAAAAATGGCTATAACCCAAAAAAAGTTATGGATGAAATTTTTAAAGAAATAGATTCTAGAAAAGGAAAAATTATAGACGGGAAATTTATCAAAGATAAAAATCAAAAAACATATAAAGCAGATTTTTCTAAATGTAAATTTTAGTTAAAAATTTAAATTTTAAAAAAAGAAAAAAGAAAAAGTGCGCGCCTTCGGCGCGCACTTTTATTTTTATTATCTTTAATTAAAAATAATTTTATCTAAATGGAACACCTATTATATTCCCAGTATAAGAACATGTCCATTTTCCACTTTTTTTATTGCAATCATAATAATTATTATATTCAGAAACAACAACCATTCCGCAGATATCCATTATTTCGTTTTTCCATTTTTTCTTAGCTTCTTTTTTAGCATTGCTTTTTGAATTTTTTGTATACTCTGAAGAAATTTCAACAGAACAAGGATATGGATTATTCCCATAATTATAATCAAGTGAAGAAAAAAGATTGTAAAGTGTTTGGACTCCAATATTTTTATATTCAATACCACCATCAAATTCCACCCCTGAAGACATAACTCCTAACAGCTTATATTCATTATTTTCTTTGAAAAATACAGGTGAGCCACTATCCCCTGTTTGTATTACTGCATCTGGGGTTTGTGATTTAGGATCTTGAACAAACTCAACAAGATATTCATCTTGACTATTGTAATCACTGCTCAATTTAAAATAAGCTTCTTCGAAATTTGTTTTTCCTCTTCTGCTCTGAAGAAGGATTTGAGTATCTTTTTTAAGTATATTTTCTGTGCTGGAGCTAGGATTAATAATATATGGTGGCACTCCTTTAATATTAAAAATTTCATCAAAAACAAGTATGGCTAGATCTAAAACTTTTTCTGAATCTTTGCTTTTTTTAGGGATAATAGCCTTTTTTACTCTCCTTGTTTTGTCATTAAAATTAACTGAAACATCTTCAAACTCATCTCCTTCAGAATAATATATTCCTCCATTTCCTTCTAAATATGAATAATAGTTAAACTCACTTTTTGTTGGATCGTTTTGTCTTTCAAGTATTTTGTTATATATTTCCTTATCATCATAATGTTTAAAAATACAATGAGCTGAAGTTGCTGCATGATACGGAGATAGTAGGACACCTACACAGTTCTTATATCCTCCAGCGTAGTGTTCTCTAATATATACAACATTTTTTGTATTATCTTTTGTGTCTAATTTTATTCCTCCAGTGAGAGCAGCTGCGCTTTCAAAGAACGATAAACTAAGCAAAAAAATACCAATAATTTTTTTAAAATTTTTTTTCATAATTTTTTATTTAATTTTTAATTTTTAGATTATTTAAAATAACCATCTTATATTTTAAACAAAAAATAAAAAAAGAAAAAGTGCGCGCCTTCGGCGCGCACTTTTTCTTTTTTTCTTTTTCAACTATTCTTTTCTCTTCCAAATTTTTCTAATTTATTTGTTTAATTTTTTCTTTTGTTTTTGAGTGGAAAATTGCTTCGCAATTTTTCACTCAAAAATTTTTATCCTTAAACATCTATGTCCGCCATTTTGGCATTTGCCACAATGAAAGCTTTTCTTGGACCAACTTCACTTCCCATTAAAGTATCGAAAACAGCATCGGCTGCCGATGCATCTTCTATGGTAATTTTTTTTAAAGTTCTCTTTTCTTTATCCATTGTTGTTTCAAAAAGCTCATCTGGGTTCATTTCCCCAAGACCTTTGTATCTTTGAATTTTTATTGAAGTTTTTTTAATTTTTTTCTTATCTTCTTTTTCCTCCCCTTCCTCGTTTTCCTCTTCTTCACTTTCTGAAATTTTTTCTGCTTCATCATCAAAACCTAAATCTTTTAAAATTTTATTTTTTTCTTCATCGGTATATGCATAAAATTCAGATTTTCCTTTTGAAATTTTATAAAGTGGCGGCAGTGAATCGTATAAAAAACCTCCTTCAATTATTGGTTTAAAATATCTATAAAATAAAGTTAGCAAAAGTGTTGTGATGTGTTCTCCGTCAACATCGGCATCAGTAGCAATAATTATTTTATGATAACGAAGTTTTTCTATATTAAAAGTATCTCCAATTCCTGTTCCAAGTCCAATAACTAAATTTTTAATTTCTTCAGAGCCGAGCATTTTATCAAGCCTTGCTCTTTCAACATTTAAAATTTTTCCTTTAAGTGGCAAAATTGCTTGAGTTCTTCTATCTCTTCCTTGTTTGGCAGAACCTCCAGCTGAATCTCCCTCCACAATAAAAAGCTCTGATTCTTCAGCACTTTTTGACTGGCAATCAGCTAATTTTCCAGGAAGATTTAAACCCTCAAGAGCTCCTTTTCTTAAAACAGAATCTTTTGCAGCTTTCGCCGCAAGTCTTGCTTTTGCTGCCATCACAGCTTTTCCGATTATAGATTTTGCGTCGTCCGGATTTTCTTCTAAAAATTCATTCAAAGCTTCTCCAAAAACTTGCTCTACCATTCCTTTGGCTTCTGTTGACCCGAGTTTTCCTTTTGTTTGACCTTCGAATTGTGGATCTGAAAGATGAACAGAAACAATAGCTGTAATTCCTTCTAGTAAATCCTCTCCTTGCAAAGATGTGTCTTTTTCTTTTAAGATATTATTTTTTTTTCCGTAATTATTTATTGATCTTGTTAGAGTTGTTTTAAAACCTGTAAGGTGAAAACCTCCTTCTTGGTTTGGAATATTGTTTGCATATGAAAAAATTCTTGAAGAAATATCATCTGCGTATTGAAAAGAAATTTCTACGGCTTCGCCTTTATCGTTAACATTTTTTTGAGTATAAAAAATATTTTTATGAACTGGTTTTAAATTTTTATTTAAAAATTTCACAAGTGATCTTAAACCTCCTTCAAAATAAAAAGATTCTGTTGGAACATTTAAATTTTCGTCATAAAGATAGTAAGCATCTTCTGAAATTTTTCCTTCAAATTCTCTTAAATCCAAAACATTTATCAACATTCCTTTTACCAAATAAGCCTGCCCGCGAAGATGAGTAACTGTTCTTTTGTATGAATATTTTATTTCTGGAAAAATTTCTGCGTCAGCTTTGAAAGAAACGATTGTTCCATTATCTGTAGTTTTTCTTTTTAATTTTTTAACATCATATTTTTTAACACCTCTGGAATATTCTTGTTCATAAATAGTTCCTTCTTTATGAACCTCCACTCTTGTCCATTCTGAAAGCGCGTTTACAACAGAAGCTCCCACTCCGTGAAGCCCACCTGAAATTTTATATCCTCCATCTCCAAATTTTCCTCCAGCGTGCAGAGTTGTCATAATCGTATCTAACGCTGAAAGGCCTGTTTTTTTATGTTTATCAACTGGAATTCCTCTTCCATTGTCGACAATCCTGATTACAGAATCTGGCAAAAGTGCCACTTCTATTCGGTCGGCGTGGCCTGCCATTGCTTCATCTCTGGAGTTATCAAAAATTTCTCGGATCATTGTAGCTAACCCATCTGGGCCAGTTGATCCAATATACATTCCGGGTCTTTTTCTAACAGGATCTAATCCTTCCAAAATAGTAATATCATCAGCTGAATATGAATCTTCTTTTTTTTGTTTTGTCATAATATTTTTTAATTATAACAAAAAAAATTTTAATTTTTTAAATAAAATTGAAAATTTTTTTATAAAAAATAAATTTTTTGAGTGGATTTTGGCTTCGCCAAAATCCACTCAAAAAACCCCACTCAAAAACTTGACATATTTTTTTTTTGTTAATATGTGTTCCAGAAATAGAAATCACTCTAAGATAACCTGAAAGGATTATGTGGTGAAAAAAACAACATTATTTAAACTACCTAAAACTCCAAAAGACAAAGAAGTGTATGGTGAACTTATTGATATCGCAGACAGAATCAATGCTGTATCTGCTGGACCAACCACCATGACATCTGAAGAGTTACTGCGCAATACAAAAGAGCTTAGTCGTGAACAATACTCATCTTTGTTTTTTAGGATCAAACTTAGAAATCTTAGTCCGGAATTACGTGCCTACTTGATAAATACATATTTTAGTAGAAAGTCGAACCTGTTGGTTGGTGGGGTGTTAAAAATCTCCTTGCGAAAAATACTTATTAGACTGCGTCTATACTCATCAGATAGCATGCCTAGTTGAGGGTATTCACTACAAGAGTTATAACTTTTTTAGTAAGTTGTGGCTCTTTTTTTTAAATTTCATTTTTTAATTTCACTTTCCTTGCCTTCACCAAAATCCACTCAAAATTTCAGAAAAATATTAAACAATAAAAACCTCTTCTTCTAATAAAATTCCATATTTTTTAAAAACCTCCCTTTTTATTTTTTCTGAAAATTTTTTAATTTTACTTCCTTTGGCTTCCCCAAAATTTATCAAAACAAGAGCATGTTTTTGGTATGTTCCGACATTGCCAATTTTTTTTCTCTTAAAACCAATGCTTTCAATTAAATAACCAGCTGATATTTTAATTTTTCCATTTTCTTGTTCCCAAAATTTAACCTCTGGATCAATTTTTAAAATTTCCGAAGAAATTTTTTTTGAAATTTCTGGGTTTTTAAAAAAACTTCCATTGTTTGGAAATTTTTGCAAATCTGGTAATTTTTTTTTTCGTATTTTTACAACGGCTTCAAAAATATTTTTTCCCGTTATTTTTTCTTTATTTTTATTTTTAAAAACTTCCTTCAAATCTTTATATCTTAAAATTGGCTCAAATTTTTCAGAAAGCTTAAAAACAACTTTCAAAATAAAAAACCTTCCTCTATTTTTTTTAAAATAGCTATTTCTGTAAGAAAAAAATTTTTTTGTATTTTTATATACTTTAGTTTTTTTCTTTTCCATATCATAAACCTCAACGGAAAAAATTTTATCTTTTATTTCAAGTCCGTAAGCTCCAATATTTCCAAAAACAGCTCCTCCAACTTCTCCCGGGATTAAAGCTAAATTTTCCAAACCCCAAAAATTTTTTCTCATACAAAAATAAACTAAATTATGCCAATTCTCACCTGAGCCAGCCTCTAAAAAAATATTTCCATTTTCCTTTTTTAAAATTTTTATACCTTTTAATTTATTTTTTAAAATAGTTCCTTTAAAGTTTTTAGAAAATAAAATATTGCTTCCTCCTCCTAATATTAAAAAATTTCTTCTTTTATTTTTCTCAAAAAAAGAGATTAAATCTTGTTCTCTTTTTATTTCTAAAAAATTGTCACAAAAAACATCAACTCTAAAAGTATTAAAATTTTTAAGAGATTTTTTTTTATTCATTTTTTTCGATTTTTTCCAAATCTTCAATTTCAACCAAATCTCTTTCTCCATCTGTTATTTTTAAAATATCTTTGTCGATTTTTCTAAATTTTTTGTTTGAAGAATTATAATGATTAACTGTGGCGTTTAAAGAATTTCCAATACTTGAATGAATTTTTTCATATTCTGAAAGATGTTTTTCCAGATCTCCAACTTTTTTAATAATTTCTCCTGTTTTTTTCTCAATTTTCAAAGATTTTAATCCTTGCATAACTGTTTGTAAATAAGCATACAAAGTGGAGGGTGAAACAACAATAACTTTTTTTTGCCTAAAAGCATATTCCAAAAAATTTTCAGAATCAACCGTTCCAACTTTTGAAATTAGTAAATCATAATAAATTCCTTCTGACGGAATAAACATAAAAGCAAAATCCATTGTGTTTTCTTTTGGTTTTATATATTTTGCAGTTTCATTTATTCTTTTTTTTAAATCTTCTTTAAATTTTTTCTCTAATTCTTTTTTAGCTTCAGGATTATTTTCTTCAATAATTTTATTGTAATTTTCAAGAGAAAATTTTGAATCGATTGGAATAATTCCATCTTTTAATTTCACCACTGCGTCCACTTGGGTTCCGTCTTTAAATAAATATTGAAATTCATAATTTTCTGGAGGCAAAATGTTTTCAATTGTGCTTTCAAGAAAATATTCCCCCAAAGCTCCTCTTTGTTTTGAGTTTTGTAAAACTTCTTGCAAAGATTTTAACTGCTCGGAAAAACCTGAAACTTTTTTTGTTTCATTTTTAACATCTCCCAATTCTTTGGTAACCTCTTTAATAATGTTTTGTGAATTTATAAGTTGTTTTTCTACAGACTCTGAAATTTCTTTTTGCCCTCCTGAAATTTTTTCACTTATTTTTTCTGAAAATTCATTTTGATTTTTTGAAATTTTATCAAGCCTGTCTTGAAAAAGTAAAATCGAAGAATCATCTTTTTTTTTATCTATTTTTTTAAAAATAAAAACTAGAAAAATCAAAACTGATAAAATTAAAAAAAATAAAATTAAAACTAAAATTTCTAAAAACATTATTCTTTATAAATTATTTTTTCCTTTAATCTTTTTTTCTTTTTTGAAAAAGTTTTAGATTCTTGAAGAAAATACAGAAAAATAAATAAAATAAAAAAGAGAAAAGAAAAAATATAAAGATAAAAATCAATTCTGTCATAAATTCCAAGATAAGGTAAAACCAAAATGAGAAAAACAAAAAATATCATTAATCTTAAATAGCTATTTTTTGTTTGCCATTTTTTTATTTTAATATCACTTTTACTTATCTTCATATTAAAAATATTTTATCATAAATTAAAAATTTTATAGTTATTTATATGATATAATTTTTTAAAAATGAAAGGAAAGCAAATTCAAAAAAAAAAAAACACCAAAGCTGAAAATTCTAAAATTATAAAAAAAGTATCCGAAGAAGTTTCCTCGGGCCTTTCTTTCTTTGGTTTCAAAATATCCAAAATTAATAACCATTTTTGGATCAGCCAGAATAAAACCAAATACAAAATATTACAAAAAAACCCAAATAATATCAAAACTTGCCTGCGAGGAAGGTTTTAATATTATCACCGGAGGAGGGCCTGGAATTATGGAAGCTTCAAGTAAAGCAAGTTTTATTTTTTGTAAAAACTCTGTGGGTCTTGGGATTAAATTACCAAGAGAAAAAAATTTAAATGAATACATCACAGATGGAATGATTTTTAAAAATTTTTTTACAAGAAAATTTATAATGAATTTTTCAAGTAAAATTTACATTTTTATGCCTGGGGGTTTGGGAACCATGGATGAGTTTTTTGAAATATTAACTTTAATTGCTAATAAAAAAATTGAAAAAGTTCCCGTAATTTTAGTTGGAAAAGAATTTTGGAACCCTATTGTAAAATATATGGAAAAAACTTTATATGAAAAATTTCAAACAATTTCAAAATCTGATTTAAATTTATTTAAAGTTTTGGACGATGAAAAAGAAATTTTAAAAATTTTGAAAAAAACTTCTAAGAAATTATAGTTATTTATAAAAAAATAAATGATATAATTTTTGAAATGAAAAAAGTAAAAAATAAAAAAGTAAAAAAAATTATTAATAAAAAAGAGGCGGAAATTAATCAATTTGTTTTTGCTAAAAAAATAGTTTCAGAATCAAAAAAAAGATCTCCGAAAATTTTAAAAGAATTGCAAGCCGGATTTGAAGCAATTTCAAAATATCCAAAATCAGTTACTATTTTTGGCTCAGCCAGAATAAAACCCGGAACAAAATATTATGAAAAAACAAAATCTTTGGCAAAAAAAATTTCAGAATCTGGTTTTGCTGTAATTACTGGTGGCGGACCAGGTTTAATGCAAGCTGCCAACGAAGGTGCTTTTTCTGGAGGTGGAAAATCTATTGGTTTTAATATCGAGCTTCCACACGAGCAAAACATAAACCCCTACATTACAGACTCTCTAGGTTTTGAATATTTTTTTACAAGAAAATTTGCAATGAATTTTTCTGGAGAAGCTTACATTTGTGTTCCGGGAGGTGTGGGAACCATGGATGAGTTTTTTCAAATTTTAACCTTAGTTCAAACTAAAAAAATTGAAAAAGTTCCCATAATTTTAGTTGGCAAAGAATTTTGGAACCCTATTGTAAAATATATGGAAAAAACTTTATATGAAAAATTTCAAACAATTTCAAAATCTGATTTAAATTTATTTAAAGTTTTGGACGATGAGAAAGAAATTTTAAAAATTTTGAAAAAAACACAAACTAGAAAAAAGTTTTACTCTTAAAATTTTATTTAAAAAAGCGCAAGGCCCGCAGGGCCTTGCGCTTTTTTATAACTTCTTTTTTTGATAAAAAATCCAAATACAAAAATACAAAAAATAAACAAAAATTAAATGGTAAATATCAAAGCTTTTAACTTGTAAAACTGAAAAAGAAAAATCTGCAAAAAAATCAACTATTTCTAAAATATATAATAAAATAAAATATGAAAAAAAAGCTAAAATAAGACCTAAAAAATTTGAAAAAACTCCAAACACAAAAGCTAAAAAACCTAAAAACATAACCGCTGGCACAACAATTAAAACAAGTAAATTTACCAAAGGTGAAATTATAGAAATTTCTCCCATCATATATAAAAGTAGCGGCATTACCATAATTCCCGTTCCTAAAGTTGCTGCTAAAATTCCTCTTAAATCTAAAAACTTTTTTGGTAAATAAGAAATTTTTTCTTCAATTTTTGGAGATAAAATTATAAGTCCAATTGTGGCCAAAAAAGAAAGCTGGAAAGATGGATCGTAAAGCAAAAGCATTGGGTTTAAAAGAAGCATAAAAAATCCAGCTAAATACAAAGCTCTAATAATTTCTGATTCTCTTCCTAAAACTCTTGCTAAAATTACTAAAAGCGCCATAATCGAAGCCCTAACAATTGTAGCTGAAGCTCCCGTCATTATTGTGAAAAAAATTATAGAAATTGATCCAAAAATTGCAGAAATTGTAAGTCCAAAAAAAGCTAAAATTTTCATAATAAAATCAGCCACTATTGTTAAATTAAAACCAGACAAAACAACAATATGAATAACTCCTGTTTTTCGAAAATTTTCCAAAAGCTCGTTTCCCATCGATTCTTTCGAGCCAAGCAAGAGCCCTCCCAAAAGCGCACTTTCTGGGTATGGAATTAAGAAATTAATTTTTTGTAAAATAAAAGATTTAAAGGTGAAAAGTTTTTCTTTTAAAAATTTTCCTTCATTTTCAGAAATTTTTTCAAAACTTACAGGTTTTAAAATATAGAAAATTCCATCTTTTTTCAAATAATTTTTATAATCAAAAACTCTTCCCTCTCCATTATCAAAATTTTCTGGATAAGTTAAAAATCCTTTAACCTTAAGCAAATCTCCGTATGAGAAATTATTTTCAAAAAAATAAACAATTACTTTTGATTTAGTTTGCCTCTCTTCCAGAATGAGTTTTGTTTTTCCGTTTTTTCTTTCTGGCTCGTCTGCAACTATGTAAGAAAATTCACTTTCTTGAAAAAGATAGTTTTCTAGTTTTCCTTGTTTTTCTAAAAAAATCTCAGAACGAAAAAAACCAAAAATAAAAAATAAAGATAGAAATAAAAAAGAAATTAAAGCGGAAAAAAACTTCGCTTTTTTCCGCCCCAAAAAAATAAAAAATCCTAAAAAACCAAAAAAAATTAAAAGATAAAAAAAATTCCCTCTTAAAGAAAAATCTAAAAAATTTGAAATTAAAATTCCAAAAACAAAAGAAAAAATAGAAAGATAAAAAATTTTATAAAGCCAAAAATCTCGATTCACCTAAAAATTTTAACATAATTTATAAAAAATTATTTAAAAAAGCCGAAAAAAGCTTCGCTTTTTTCGGCTTTTTTATTTTTTAAGCTCCGAAAAGTTTTAATTTTGAAAGAAATTCTTTTTCAAAATCTTTTGGGACCAAAGCTCCAACTGCAATATATCCCACTTCGGAAGTTTTTTTGTCTGCATAACCTTTTTTCATTTCCAAATCTGTGTGCGCTTTTCTCATAATTTCTGAAAAATCAAAAAATTCTATTTTAGCTTCTATGCATTTTTCAATAAAATAAGCCATTTGTTTTTGATCTCCCGACAAATTACTCATTCCAAATAATCCGTCTGGTCTGTGATTATTTCCGTCTGCGTCTTTAAAAGATTTTTCTCCAAAAATTAAATTACTATCTAAAAAACCACCAATTGAAATTCCAAGCTGACAAAGAGCGTTTGCTGTTATTCCGTAACCTAAACTTTCATCAGAAATAACGATAATTTTTTTCTCTCGATATTTTTTCTCAGCTTCTTTTTGAGAAATTTCTTTTTTCTCTGGCTTTAAAATTGGGAAAAATATTGTGTCCCTTAAATTTTCTTGTTCTGTAAAAATTGCCACAAGTCTATCGATTCCGATTCCAGTTCCTGTCATTGGTGGCATTCCGTGTTCCATTGCGGTTAAAAAATCTTCGTTCATATCCATCGCCTCCAAATCTCCGCCCTCTTTTGCCTCTGCCTGTCTTTCTAAAACTTCTCTTTGTTTTAAAGGATTTACCAGCTCTCCATATTGATTGGTAATTTCTGCTCCTCCAACAACAAGCTGGCAAACTTCAGCTGTGCCGTCTTTTTTTTCAATTGCTAAAGGTTTTAAACTTGCAGGATAATTTAAAACATAAGTAGGATTGATTATTTTTTTTCTAGCAGTTTTTTTATAGATAAAGTCAGCTAAATTTCCATCTGAAATTTTTGAAATTTCATTTTTATCTCCGCCAAGCTCTAAAGCTTTTTTTTCTTTTTCTTCCCTGCTTGCTGAGGTTAGATCAGTTTTTCCGTGCTCCAAAACAAGATCATTAAAATTTTTTCGCGGCCAATCTCCTGCAAAATCAATTTCTATTTTTTCTCCTTTTTCATTTTTTAAAGTAAAATTTGTTTTTCCAAAAATTTCTTTTGCAATTTCTTTTAACATTTTTTCTGTTAAATCCATATTGTATGAAAGTCCTCTGTACGCCCTGTACCATTCTAACATTGTAAATTCCTGAATATGAGTTGGATCAGAACCTTCGTTTCTAAAATTTTTTCCAATTTCATAAACCCCAGGGTATCCTCCAGCCATCAAAATTTTATGCTCAGCTTCAAGCGCAATTCTTAAAACCATATCAATTCCTAAATCTTTATGAAAGGTTTTAAAAGCCTCAGCTAAAGTGCCAGATGCTTGATTTTGTAAAATTGGAGTTTCAACTTCTAAAAAATTTTCAGAGTCTAAAAATTCTTTAATTTTTTTTATAACTTTGGCTCTTAAAATAAACCTATTGTAAGAATTTTTGTCTGAAATTAAATCTAAATATCTTTTTCTATATTTTTCTTCTATATCTTCCAAGCCGTGCCATTTTTCAGGAAGCGGAAGCAGAGATTTTGTTAACATTGAAAAATCTTCCACTAAAATAGATTCTTGACCTTTTTCTGTTTTAAAAAAACTTCCATAAAATCCAGCAAAATCTCCCATATCAAAAAGTTTTTCAAATTCTTTCATTTTTTCTTTTGATAAAACATCTTCTTTTAACACAGCCTGAAAATCTTCTGTTCCATCTGTGAATTTTACAAAAGAAATTTTTCCAGCACCTCTTTTAACCAAAATTCTTCCAACTAAATTCTTTTTCTCTTTATTTTTTTCAAGGTCTGAAAAATTTTCTAAAACTTCAAATAAAGTTAAATCTTGCTTAACTTTTTCTGGATTAACATAAGCTTTATATCCAGCCTCTTCTAATCTCTTAATTTTTTCAATTCTTATTTTTTTTATTTCTTCTTCTCTACTCATTTTAAATATTTTAACATAAAGCAAAAAGTATAAAAATTTTTAAAAATTTAAAAATAAAAAGTGCGCACCGAAGGTGCGCACTTTTTATTTTAAATATTGTAAATATTATTTTTATTGAGCTTTTTCTTCAGTGTTTTCTGTGTTTTCTACTTGTGGAAAAACAAAACCTTCAAGAGTTAAACATTCTGTAAATAGAGAATTTAAGCTTTGATTAATTACTTCTTCTGTAATTTCTGAAGTATCTTCTGTTTCAGCTAAAATTTGTTGTAATCTTTGTGAGGCCACAGCTTGGCAACTTGCTTGAATTTTCTGCAGTCCAATACTTGCAAGCTCTGAATTTAAGTTTAAATTACTTTGTTGAACTTGGTACATTTTTGATGGATAATGAACTTGTCCTAAATAAATAAAAACAAGTAAAATTATTGCCATTAAAAATAAAACTATTTTTTTAATAATCATAAATTTCATAAATTTATTTTTATTTTCTTCTTTGTGATGCATAAATAACGAATTAATTTTTTATAATATTTCTACATTATATAGAAAAAATAGAAAAAAACTACCAAGCAAAGTGTGCAAAAGCTTTATTTGCTTCAGCCATTTTGTGAGTGTCTTCTTTTTTCTTGTAAGCCTCTCCTTCTTTTTTAAAAGAATCTAAGAAAACTTCAGCTAGTCTTTTATGCATTTCTTTTCCTTTTTTCTTTCTTGCAGAATCGATAATCCATCTAATTGAAAGTGCTAGTTGTCTTTCAGCTTTCACAGGAATTGGTACTTGATAATTTGCTCCTCCAACTCTACGAGATTTTACTTCCATTTCAGGAGCCACGTTTGAAAGTGCAGTTTCAAAAATTTCCATCGCTTTTCCTTCTCCAGACTTTTCAACTTCAGCAAGCGCATTATAAACTATTTTTGTTGCTACAGATTTTTTTCCATCAAGCATAACGTAGTTAATAAATTTACTAACTTTTTTTGAATTATATTTTAGATCTTCTGTTAATCTATCTATTTTTTTATGTGGTCTTCTCATTTTTTATTTTTATATATTAAATCAAGAAATTATTCCCCTCCTTTTGGTTTTTTAACTCCGTAACGACTTCGTCCATTTTTTCTATTTTCAACACCTGTTGCATCTAATTTTCCTCTCACAACTGTATATCTTACACCAATATCTTTTACTCTCCCTCCTCTAACTAGCACAACTGAGTGTTCTTGAATTTGATGTCCCATTCCTGGAATATAAGCTGTTTGTTCTTCCCCATTTGTGAGTCTTACTCTGGCTATTTTACGAACTGCAGAGTTTGGTTTTTTAGGATTTTTTGTCGTCACTTTAACACACACACCTTTTTTAAAAGGAGACGGAAAAGAAGTTGGTTTATTTTTTAATTGATTAAAACCATTTCCAAGTGTTGCTGCTTTGGATTTTTTAATAACTTTCTTTCTTTTTTTTCTAACTAACTGATTTACGGTTGTCATATAATTTTATAAGTGATGAGAATTTTAACAAAATATATTTAAAAAGCAATTTATTTTTCTCTCATAGACTGGCTAAAACTTTCTATTAGTTCCCCCTCTCTTTTAATATTTCCAGTCCAAGAATAAAACTGCTTAAACCCTAATTTTTTTTTTGGATAAAACCTTGAAAAAGTAACCTCGATTAAATCTCCCTTTTTAACTTTGATTAAATCTGAAATAGGTAGATAGCAATGCTTCCAACAATCCGATGTCTCTCTTAAATTAATATTGTCACTGGAAATATCTAAATTCGTATAATCACTTAATTGTGCATTAAAGCTTCCTTTAAAGCCAGTTAGAAATCCGTCTTTCTTAACTTTATAAAATATTTTTTCACCATACTCTGAGTCATCATTTTCAAAATTAAAAGTTTTTATGATTTTAGGTTCACTTAAATAAGAAGATTTTGGTAAAATAGCATCGTAATATAAATTGAATTTATCTTTAATCTCCAACTCTAAAAGTAACTTATCTAAATTGTAATTACCGCTTATTCCTTTAACATTATTGCTGACCAAATTATTATAAGCTTTTTTTGAAAAAACTGGAACTAAACTTGTTTCAACTTTTTTTGGCAATATTACTCCATTTTCTTTTAGAAAAGTTTTCTTTGCATGATTTAAAATCGGAGTCATGTCTTCATTGTCTGCTAAATTACCTAAAATTTCTGAAATTATTACATCCACCTTCTCAGGCAGTTTAACGTTGTAAGAAAAATCATTAAAAATCTCAAATTTTTCTGAAAAACCTGCATCTTCAATTCTCTTAAGCGCTTGTGGAATTCTGTCTTTATTTACATCTATTCCATAAACTTTTCTTGCTCCTGCCTCTAGAGCCCATAGTGACAAAATTCCTGTTCCGGTGCCCACGTCTAGAACATTCATGCCTGGCTTAATTACTTCCTTAATGGCTTTTTCATATTTTACCATTCTGATACTATCATTCAGCATTAATTCATGGAAATCATCATCCCAACTTAAAATATCCTCAGATAAAGGAAACCAGACTTCTTCACTTTTGTATTCCATTTTAGTGCTTGTTCTGTATTTCATTTTAATTTTTTTTAGTTTACTAATCGATTTCATCTAAAGCATCTTCGGCATATTCTATCGCTTCTTCTGCTTTATCAATTGCATCTTCATAGTCTCCTTTGTCATATTCATCGTCCGCATCGTCTAGTTTATCTTCTGCTTTATCAATTAATTCTTCAGCATCTTCAAGCTCACCATAAGTGGCGGTTTCATCATCATCAGCTTCTTGAATTTTATCTTTTGCATCATCAATAAAATCATCAGCGTCATTAATTGCATCTTTTGCATCGTCTTTTGAAACATCTCCGATCTCATCTAAAGCATTTTCTATTTCCTCAAGAGCATCTTCAGCGTCTACTATTGCATCTTCGTAATCTCCGTCATCGTATTGATCTTCAGCTTTTTTTATTTTATCTTCAGCTTCATCTAAATACTCTTCTGACTCTTCAATTTCTCTTCCGTCATCTTCTGCTTCTTCTATTTCATCTTCCGCTTTTTCAAACTCTTCTTCGGCCTCTTCAATTTTTTCTTTAGCTTCTTGTTTTTCTGAAGCATCTATATCTAACTCGTCTAAAAGATCCTCTAAATCATCTTCCATATCTTCCAAAATTTCTAAAGCATCTGAGTAATTTTCATCACCATATTCGTCTTCCGCATCATAAAATTCATCATAAAGATCGTCTAACTCATCTTCTAAATCATCAACATCCTCATCATCATCTTTAAGATCATCAATTTCTTCATCAGCTTCTTCCAACAAATCTTCTGTATCGTATAGTAAATCTCTTGCTTCAGATTTATCTTCATCGTCTTTTTCTTCCTCCTCGTCATCTTCGTCTTCTTCTTCGTCATCTTCGTCCTCATTTTTTTTAGCGGTAGTTAATTCACTTCTTGCTTTTTTATAATTTGCTATGGCTAGTTGAGAATTAGCTAAAGAATTAACATAATCTTGATCTAAGAAATTTCCTACTGAATCAAAAATATTTTCTTTAGATATTAAAAGATATTTTTCAGATTCATCTGTGTTGTAATCAGAATTTGTTTTAGTTAAAATTTCTTTTTCAACTTTTTCAATTTCTTCAAAAACAAGTTTTAAAAGATTTCTAACTTGCACTTCAACAGAGGATAAAGATGGAGTTTGTGTATTAGGAGTGCTTGCGGTGTTTGTGGAAGTATTATCGTCTTCTTCGTTGTCGGTATTATCAGGGCTTGTTGTGATTAGATCTGTGTCTTCAGAATTGTTATTTTTTGAAACTAATTCTTTGTATTTTGCTTGAGATCCAGGGCCAAAATTTCCATTAGCTCCAGAAATATTGTTTGCAGCTTGCCAAGAATAAACTGCTTTTGTGGTTAGAGCTCCGTAATTATTTGTTTCATTCCCGAAAGAACCAGTGCCTGAGCTTGCAATTTTATGTGCTGTGGAATTTAAATAAATTTGTAAACATTTTACATCTTCCCCTGAAATTCCTTCGTATAGAGTTCTTGAAAAAGAGCAGGTGTTTGCAAAAGTTTGTTGTGAAAAAACAAGAAATAAAAAAAATGCCAAAAGTGTTGTGAAAAAAGTTTTTTTAAAAATAAACATAACCATAAAAAATTTATCTAATAAATATTATTTATATATAATATCAGTATATTTAAAAAAATAAAAATAAATTTTTTTGTTAAAAATAAATTTTATTGTTATAATCTTGACGATTTTTATTAAAAAATAAAAAGAAAAAAAATTAGTTGGCTCCACACTTCGACGTTTATCTAAAATCCTTCGGATTTTGATAAAATGGAGCCTACACTTCGTTTGGCTCCATCGTCTAACGGCTAGGACATCAGGTTTTCATCCTGGAAATCGGGGTTCGATTCCCCGTGGAGTCACAAAAAAATTAATAAACAAAGAGTGCGCGCCTTCGGCGCGCACTCTTTATTTATTATTTATTTCTTTATCTATACATTTTGTTAATATCTTAATTCTCCTAT
>JABACC010000010.1 GCA_014237915.1 Candidatus Paceibacter sp. | reverse complement strand
CTTTGTCTTCATTTGAAGAATTTTCATCAAAATAATCTTCCTGTTCTTTTTCTTCATTTTCTGGCTCTTCCTCCTGCGTTTCGTCTTCTGTAACTTCTTCTTCTTCAAAATCTTCATCTTTATTTACTTCTTTGTCTTCATTTGAAGAATTTTCATCAAAATAATCTTCCTGTTCTTTTTCTTCATTTTCTGGCTCTTCCTCCTGCGTTTCGTCTTCTGTAACTTCTTCTTCTTCAAAATCTTCATCTGTTTCTTTGTATTCACAAAGGCTAGGATCTGAACTTCCAAATTTTTTATAATTCAAAGCATCTTCGTCTCTACAAGTTTTATTACTAGAAGATCCTCCACGAGAAACAAAAATTTCATTCAGAACAAAATTAGACTCATTAGATACAAAACCTACGGGATTTAAACTTTCCTGTAATTCAAAGAAATTTCCAAAGGAACTCTCATCAAAAATATAGTAAGGCGAAAGCGAGTCTAAGGTTGCAACACAATAAATTTTGTGTTCCCCTAACTCTGTAATATTTGTATACGCTTCAAGTTGAGAAAATATATTTGATGATAAAACAAAATCATTTCCAGCAACACTATTGTTAAATCCTATATTAAGTATCTCAGAATTATTACTCAATAAACCAGAAAGATCTATTAAATAATCATCTGGAAATTCTCCGTCTACCACAAGAGAATATCTCACTGATTTATCTCTAATGTTTAAAGAACATGATATTTCTATGTCTTCTCCTATTTCGTAAGTACTTTTATCTACCGAAATATTGAAATCAACAGAAAGAACTTGATCACCCAAAATATTAATTAATTTATGATTAGAATTATAATAAGATTGGCTATTTGGAAAAAACATATTGTCTCCAGAAGACAAAGTTACTTGAGTGTCTTCAAAAACATAATCCACTAAATTGATTCTACTAAATTCATTTTCACAAATAAACCTGTATTCTCCGCTACTATTATAAAACTGAGAGTCTGTAGAGTGTAAATCACCTGCTGCTAAGGAAATATTTTTAGTATTTAAAGTATCACTAAGAAAACTATTTATATACCATCTGTAAGAATCATCTTTGTTGTTACCTACAAAATCAGAATTTTCACAAACAAGATTTATTGTGTCTGATATTTGATAATCGTCTGTCTGACTTTCTGTACCAATGTAAACTAAATCTTCTGGATTAATAATTTCTGTTATTTTTACATTATTTATAAATGCTGTATTTGGAGCACTCCAATCAGTGGAAGTTTTATCTTTTGTTTTACATATAATGTATGCTTCGTCAGAATCAAGTTCTGATTTATCTTCAAAAATTACATCTTTAAATAAATACATTCCTTTACTAGTTATGTCTTCAAAATCATCAGATAAAAAATAATTACCTAAAAGAGGGTCTCCATGAAAAGCATAGAAAACGGAAACATCGTATTGATTATAATTTTCTAAACTAGAAACATCACACTCTACATTAAATTTCTCAGCAAAAATAACACTTTCAATATTTTCTCTTGTCTCAAAATAACCAAAGTTTGTTGTTTTAATGTTTTCAATATTAATAATTTTTAAATCAGACAAATAACTTTGATCTCTGTAATCTGTTAATTCAAACCTTACCTCAACTTCTCCTAACCCCGAACTTATCTTTCCAGAAGTATCAAATTCATAAACTAAATTATCGGACAAGTTAGAATTAAAAGTATATTGTTGGTTATCTATGTGCCATATTATCTCTTTATAATTATTTATATCGTAGGGTGTGGCTGGTTCGCTTTTTGGAACAAAGTCTGTGTTAGGAAAATCTATGTCGGCTGTTATTTCCACAATCTCTCCTTCAATAAAAGTATCTTTGTCTGGACTAAATATCAATTTAACTTCGGGTCCGTATTCTTTGCCCACAGAAACTTCAGGAGGAGTGTTATAAATTTCAAAAACAGCAGTATGAGAATCTTCAAAAGAACTATATTTGATTCCCTCTGTTTTGTTTTCAACCTCACAATTTATTAAAATTTGATAATCCTCTATATATTTTCCATCAGGATAGAAACTAGGTGTAAAGTTATTGTTAAATTCAGACTCATGATTACCATTTATATACCAATAAATATTTTCTGTAACATTAGAATCATCTAATAACATTGATTCAAAATAACAAACTGGTTCCACTCTAGAATTTAAATCATCATAATACAAGATAACGTCACTACCCGTTTTTGTTTTTGTTTCAACACTTTTTGTTGAATCTAAAGCTAAGGCGTAATTACTTATTAAAAAATACAGAAAAACAAAAAAGAATGACTTCAGTAAAAAACTTAAAATATTTTTTTTATTTAATTTAAACATACAAAATTATATATTATTATTTTATCATATTTTTTATAAAAAAGCAAGTTTATATATACATATTTCTTTAAATATTTTATCCATTTCTTTTTTTGGATTAATATATTCTCCTGTATGTTCTCCAGCTAGAGAGAAAACGTGTTTCCCTTTAAGGCCGAAAGTTGAGTAAAAACTCAGAGCTTTTTTAAGATCAGGGTATTTTGGAGAATGAAAAAAAGTTGAACAACAAATTATTTTTCCTCCCGTATTCCAAACAAACTCAATTGGATTTTTTCTACCTGTAATAGAAATTCTCCAAACATTTCCTTTTCCTTTTTTGCCCCACCAGAGGACAAAAGTATTATGGTTAATTTCCATTTTTGCCTCCTATTGTTTTTTTTGGGTAAGCTAAATTTATTATACCTAAAAAAATTAAAAATGCAAAAAAAATTGAAAAATTTCATGGGGCAAAAAACTGCAACTTCGTTGCAGTTTTTTGCCCCATGAAATTTTTAATTTTTTTATTTTTTAAAAGTATCTCCAAAGCCTTTTATTGCTTCCAAAATCTCAGTTGGAATCATCCAAATTGTAGTGTTAGACTGATCAGAAGAAAGATCATTTATCGCTTGTAAGGTTCTCAGGTGCATCGCTCCCGGAGTTTGGCCTAATTTTCTAGCAGCTTCTGATAAATTATCAGCTGCGATTTTATCTCCTTCAGCTTTAATAATAACCGCTCTTTTTTCTCTTTCAGCTTCTGCTGCTTTTGAAATTGTTCTTTTTAAATCTTCTGGAATAATAACGTCTTTAAGTTCCAAGGCTTCCACGTCTATTCCCCATTTATCTGTTTTTTTATCAAGTTCTATTTTTATTTTTTCAGCAATTTCATTTCTTTTTTCTAAAAGCTCATCAAGGCTTCTTTCTCCAACTGCGTTTCTCATTGTAGTTTGAGCAAGCTGAGAAATTGCATAATAAAAATTTTCCACTTCTAAAATTGCTTTTTCTGAATCTGTAATTTTATAATAAACAACAGCATTCACAGAAACAGGGATATTATCTTTTGTGATAACTTCTTGGTCTGGCACATCAACCGCTTTTGTTCTAATATCCACCCTTATCATTCTTTGAACAACAGGGATTATAAAATTTAATCCAGGGTTTTTTGTGGAAGTATATTTACCTAAGGTTAAAATTATTCCTCTTTCATATTGGTTGACAATTCTAATTGCTAAAACTAAAACAATTAAAACTAAAATTAAAATTATATACATAAATTTTTAAATTAATCTTTTAATATATTTATATTATAACAAAAAAAATTTCTATTTTATTTAATTTACAAAAAACAAAAAAAGACCAAAGGCCTTTTTTGTTTTTCTTTTGATACCATCAAACCTGTGAACATTTAAATAAAAAATATTTAAACTTCATAAATCTGATTAATAAAATTTTATCAAAATTAAAATTTTATGCAAGTGGGATTTTAAGGCTTGTGGAAAAATAGAATTAAGGGGGCAAAAAAGGAAGGCGTAGCCTTCTTTTTTTGCCCCAAGTTAATTCTGTTTTTCCTAAACCAGAAATTCTATAACATCTCCGTCTTTAACAACATAATCTTTCCCTTCTGTTTTTAAAAGACCTTTGCTTCGCGCCTCCGCAAAAGACCCTGAGGCCAAAAGCTCATCTGTTTTTATAACTTGGGCTCTAATAAATTTTTCTTCAAAATCTGTGTGAATCGAAGCTCCCGCTTTTGGAGCTGTGGAGTTTATTTTTGTTGTCCAAGCTCTGCTTTCTTTCTCTCCTGTTGTAAAAAAAGAAATAAGACCTAAAAGTTCGTAAGATTTTTTAATTAATTTTTCTATACCTCCGTCTGAAATTCCTATTTCATCTCTAAAAATTTCTTTTTCATCGTCAGAAAAAGAATTTAATTCCCCTTCTGATTTTCCATCAACATAAACATAAACAGCAGAATTTTCTCTAAAATAATTTATTAAATCAGAAAAACGTTCGTCGTCCTCTTCGTCTAAATTTTTTCCGGAAGAGTCTTTATTTAAAACATACAAAACAGGTTTTGTTGTTAATAAATTTAATTCTTTCAAAGAAAGGCTTTCTTCATCAGAAAAATCTTTTTCCAAAAAACCTGATAAAAATTTTTCATCTTCCAAAATTTTCAGAGTTTTTAACAAAGCATTTTCTAAACTTTTTGCATCTTTATCCCCTCTTTTTGCATCTCTAGAATTTGATTCAATTCTTTTTTTTACAACTTCAATATCAGAAGCAATAAGCTCAAAATTTATTGTTTCCACATCTGTTAAGGGCTCAACTTTTCCATCAACATGGATAATTTCACCAGAATCAAAAATTCTCACAACATGCAAAATTGCATCAACTTCTGAAATATTAGACAGGAATTTATTACCCAAACCTTCTCCTTTTGAAGCTCCTTTTACAAGCCCTGCGATGTCTACAAATTCAATAACAGCTGGAATTTTTTCCTTTGATTTTGAAAATTCAGAAAGTTTATCAAGTCTTTCATCTGGAACTTCTACAATCCCCACCGAAGGATCAATGGTACAAAAAGGATAATTCTCACAATCAACTTCATTTTTTGTAAGTGCGTTAAAAAGCGTTGATTTTCCAACGTTTGGTAATCCCACTATCCCCATTTTTAATGACATAAAATAATAAGTTTAATTTAATAGAAAACATTTTAACAAATTTTAAAAATTTAAAAAATTATATTTTATTTAAAACTTTTTTAATAATTTTTTTGGAAAATAAAAAGCTGTTATGTTTTACAAAATAATTTTTATGAAAAGAATTTTTATATTTTGTTTTTGTAAAAAATACAATTCCATCAAAATATCCACCGAAAGTAAAAACTGGTATTTCTATGTTTGCAATTTCATAATTTAAAAAAGTTTTAATTTTTTTTCTTTTTTTTGAGTTTAAAATGTGGGGGCTACCCATTGTGATAATTTTTTTAATATTATTTCTTTTTTTAATATTTTCTAAATAACCAGATACTGCTAAAAGTCCGCCAAAAGAATGCCCAATTAAAATTGTACTTTTATTTTCTTCTAAAATTTTTAAAACTTTTTCTTTAACTTCTAAAATTTTTTTCAAATCTTTTGAAGAATAAAAAATATCTATAATATGAATTTCCGAATGAGGAAATTTTTCTACTAAAATTTCCCGCCAGTTTTTTAGCCATGATTTTGGTGTTTTTACTCCAGAAATAAAAATTATATTATCAAAATTTTCTTTCATTTTTTATATTTAAAAAAGTAGTCCTGAATTTTCTTTTTTTTCAGGTTTAAAATTTAAATCTACTTCAACTTTCAAAACCTCAGCTGTTTTTCTGTCTTTGTATTTTAAAAAATTATTTTCAAGGCCAAATTCATAAATTTCTTTTGTAACTTTCACGTCTTGAATACAATAATCAATAATTTTTTGGATTTCTCCAGAATTCCACCAAGCTACAGCATCAAGCCCATGACCTGATTTATTTATTCCTAAAGTATTTTCTGCCACAGAATCAAGAGGAATTTTTCTTCCAGTTTTTTCCCTAATTTTTTCAAAAACATCTATGTGAGAAATTTCTGATAATTTTATGTCTGTATATTTTTGCAAAAGTGGAATATCAAAATGATTTCCATTATAAGTTACCAGCAAATCAGCTTCTTTAAAAAAAGGCCACATTTTTGAAAAATCTTCTTCCAAAAAAGAAAAATATTGATCTTTATCTGAATCATATAAACAAACAACTGAAATATCTAAATCGGCAGGATTTTCAGATCCCACATCTGTAAAAATATTTTTAGTTTCAATATCAAAAATTATTTTTTTCATAATTTAATTATTTTATTATACCTTTTTATCGATTCTATGGCATATTTTTTTGTTTTTTTATCAATTTTAACCTCTTCCAAATCTCTTTTTGAAAACCAAAAAAAATCTTCTATACCTTTTTCTTTTTTTATTTTTCTGTTTTTAGAAAAACCAAAAAAAGTAAAATCTATTTGTTCGCAATCTTTTTTAGCTTTTATTAAATTTAAATATTCTCCACTTGGAATCTCTGAGAGTCTTTTACTTTTTAGAAATTTTTGGTCAGTTAATATTTTTACATTTAAACCACATTCTTCTTTGGCTTCTCTTATCGCTGCTTCATGCGGAAGCTCATTATTTTTTAAATATCCACCAACTGGCAATAAAATATTGAATTTTTTATGTCGATGTAATAAAACCTCTCCTTTATTTACTATAAATATACTAGCTGTAAAATATCTACCTTTTTTCATATTTTTATAATTCTACCAAAACGAAGAAAAAACAAAAGATTTTTTAACTACATATTATGAACAAATAAATTATCAGGCAAAAAATAAGCCCCTAAGGGGGCTTATTTTTTGCCTGATAATTTATCAAATCTTACCTAAAATCTTGAAAGAATTCTATTTCATCCAAGCAGACTCTTTTCTCAAATTCGTCAGATAAAAGTTCGCAATGTATTGGATTTGGGTCTTCTTGGATAATTCCTCTCACAACATTTCCTTTGCAGGACTCTATTCTTAAAAAATTATCTTCTTCGTTTTCAGAAAATGAAATTTGTTCACAAATAGCAACATCTTTATTCTTTAAAGCTTTCTGGCTCAAAACCTGCTCAACACAAGAATTTGTATTACAAATACTTTCGTCTTCAAGACTAAGAGCTTCTTCTGTATTAAATCTTTCTAAACAAGAATTTTTTTCCGAATCATTAATATAATTAGAACAGATTTCAACGCCAGCTCCTTCTTGTGAAATTTTTTCTTGAATTATTTGTGAATTACATTGATGAATAGCTCTAACAGAACATTCTTGAAACTCTGAATTTTCTTTATAATTAGAGTTTACTCCTGCTAAAACATTTTCAGCCCTAATTTCATCTTCTGAAAAATTTGAATCAAAAGAACCATTAAAAATTATTATAATTAAAAGAATTACTATCACTATGATGTAAAAAACATCTTTTTTATTTTTTTCAAATATACTCATATATAAAAATTATATCAAATTAAAATAAAAAATAAAAATAAATGTTAAAATTATAAAAATAAATGCAGGTAAAAAAAACAAACACAAAAGATTACTCACCTTTTTTAAAAAAAATTTTAAAAAATAGAAATTTAAAAAAAGAAGAAGAAATAGAAGATTTTTTAAATCCAAAATGGTCTTTGGAAGAAGAAAAATACAATCCTTTTCTTTTAAAAGATATGGAAAAATCTTCAAAAAGAATTTTAAAAGCAATAGAAAAAAAAGAATACATTTTAATTTATTCAGATTACGATACCGATGGAATTCCAGGAGGGGCTCTTCTGCACGATTTTTTCAAAAAAATTAATTATAAAAATTTTTCAAACTTTATTCCAAATAGAAATTTAGATGGTTATGGTCTATCTCTTCCTTGTCTTGAAAAAATTATAAAAGAAAAAAAGCCAGATTTAATAATTACAGTTGATTGCGGAATTACCGATATCGAAGAAGCGGATTTTTTGAAAAAAGAAAAAATAGATTTAATAATTACAGACCACCATGAGCCAAAAAAAAAACTGCCAAAAGCTTACGCAATAATTGACCATAAACAAAAAGATTGCTCTTATCCCGAAAAAATTTTATGCGGTTGTGGTCTTGCTTTTAAACTGGTGCAAGCTTTAAATAAAAAAAATAAAGAATCTAAAAAAAATATTCTTCCAGATTTACCAGAAGGTTATGAAAAATGGTTTTTAGATTTGGTAGCAATTTCAACTATTTGTGACATGGTTCCTCTTGTTGGTGAAAACAGGCTTTTTGTAAAATATGGTTTTATTGTTTTATCAAAAACCCAAAGAGAGGGTCTTCTAAATATTTTCAAAAAAGCAAGATTAGACAAAAATAATTTATCAGCTGATGACGTCGCTTTTTATATTGGCCCTAGAATAAACGCAGCATCAAGACTTGAAGACCCTAAAATAGCTTTTCTTGCTCTTTGTGGAGAAACTTCTGCAAAAGAAGCTTCTGATAACTTAGAAAAAATAAACAACAGGCGAAAAACCCTAACTGCAAAAATAATGAAAAATGTTTGGAAAAGAATTGAAGAAAATGATAAAAAAAATAGAAAAGTTATAGTTATCGGAGACGAATCTTGGCCACTTGGAATGTTGGGGCTTATTTCTGGAAAAATATCAGACAGAGAAAAAAAGCCTTCTTTTGTTTGGACAAAAACAGCTTCAGAAAAAATAAAAGGTTCAGCAAGATCAGGAGGAAAAAAATCTGTTTTATCTTTAATGGAAAAAACATCTGATTTTTTTACTCATTTTGGCGGTCATCATGCAAGTGGTGGTTTTGAAACTGATTTTTCAAAAATTCATTTTTTAGAAAAAGAAATTGGAAAAAACTTTTCTTCAGCTGAAAAATTTAAAGTTGGAAAAATAAAAACAGAAGAAGAAATTTCTCTTGATGAAGTTAATATAAGAAATTTTAACGAAATAAAAAAATTAGAACCTTTCGGAGTTGAAAACCCCAAACCTATTTTTTTATTTAAAAATATAAAAATAAAAAATAGAAGATTTTTTGGTAAAAATTCAGACCATATTGAAATTTCATTTTTATCTCCTAAAAAATTTACCTTAAAGGCAATTTCTTTTTCTTACGCTGAAAAATTTCCTTCTTTAAATTTAGAAAAAATAGAAAAAATAAATCTTTATGCAAGCTTTGATGGAAATTTTTGGAATGGAAATGTTTATTTGCGTCTAAAAATTGAAAATATCGAAGAATGCTAATTTTTGTTATAATTTTCATATGAACTTAAAAAATAACGAAATCATAATTTACACAGATGGTTCATCTATAAACAATCCAGGATTTGGTGGCTGGGGGGCTATTTTAATTTCCAAAAAAAATGTTATTGAAATCGGAGGAAGAAAAGAAAATGTTACAAACAACCAAATGGAGCTTATGGCTGTTTTAAAAAGTTTCGAATTTTTACTAGAAAAAAATGTTTCTTTAAATGAAATTTTTTTAAAATCTGATTCAAAATATTTTTTAAACGGAATAGAGGAATGGATTTATAATTGGCAAAAAAACGGCTGGAAAACAGCAAACAAAAAATCTGTTTTAAATAAAGATTTGTGGCAAGAAATTTTTAATTTAAAAAAAATGATGGAAAATGACAATAAATTTTTTTTTGAACATGTTCCAGCCCATACCGGAGAAAAGTTTAACGAAAGAGCAGATTCTATCGCAAGATCTCTTGCAGAAAATAAAAAAGTAAATCTTTTTTCTGGAAAAACTGAAGATTATAAAATTTTAAATAATTAAAAACACCCTCTTTAAAAACCTAAAAATAAAACCACCTCTTCGGTGGCTTTATTTTTTCTAAATTTAAACTAAAATTTTACTCAGCTAATCTTTCCTCTAAAAGTTCTTGAAGTCTTTGAGCTTGTTTGTTTAATTCGTCTATAAGAGTTTGTCTTTGAGGATTTTCTGTTTCTTCCTCTTCGTTAGTTTCTTCTTCAGCTTGAGGTTCTTCTTCACTCTCATTTTCTTGATTTTGT
>JABACC010000009.1 GCA_014237915.1 Candidatus Paceibacter sp. | reverse complement strand
GAATGGCGAACCATCCTTCTGCACCGGCAGGTAATTTACCTGGGTTCATCATGCCGCTATCTTTTAGCTGTGGATACAGCTGTTTGAGTTTGGCAACTTGCTCCTTCAATGGTTTAACTGTGTATCCAGAGAAGTAAACGTGGGAAGATTTAACTTCCTCGTCTTTATATTTGTCGGTCACAAGTAGTTGTGCAATAGCGGTATCTGTTTGACTGCGTATTACTTTAGCTAAATTATGGCTTTCTAATATACGTTGAGCACCAACCCTAGTCAGCTTGAGTGCTTTGAGTGCTGATAATGTTGCATCTTTGACAGCGTTTTCAATCTGAAGATTTTGATCTTTCGTCGCAGGTTCTTTCTTCGCAGGTTCAGGTTCCTGAGTAATCGCATTCATAGCGTTATCTCCAATATGTCAGATTCGCTCTGAATGTTGCGGTAAGTCTTCAAAAACGAGACAAACACTTTATTTTCAATTGTTTAAAAACAAAGTGTTTGCCTCATTTGAACCTATTTAAATGTAAAGAACGAACTATGCAAGTATATCATGTATAAGTGGTAAAATCAAGCACTTTATTTTCAATTGTTTAAAAACAAAGTGTTTGCCTCATTTGAACCTATTTAAATGTAAAGAACGAACTATGCAAGTATATAATGTATAAGTGGTAAAATCAAGCACTTTAATGCAACATGAATAATATTAAGCAATTATTTTTTCTTCTTTGTGAACTGGGTGCTTTTTTGCAATTAGTTGAGGAAGTTTGAAAAAACTCTAAAACTCCTTCCTTTTTCAGGAAGGAGTTTTTTCTATTTATTTTTAATAATTTTATGCTATAATCTTTCGATTATGAACATTGAAAAACCTTTTTATATAAGTAAAGAAAAATACAAAGAGCTTAAAATTGAGCTGGAAAACCTTTTAACAACCGGCAGGTCAAAAATTGCTCAAGATCTAGATGAAGCAAAAGCTTTGGGAGATCTTTCAGAAAATGCAGAATACCATTCTGCCAGAGAAGAACAATCAAAAATGGAATCAAGAATTTTAGAGTTGCAAGGTATTTTAAAATCAGCTGAAATTGTAAAACCTCACAGTTCAACATCTGTAGAGCTTGGTTCTTATGTTTATGTTACAAAAAAAGGCTCTTCAAAAAAAATTGAATATGAAATCGTAGGTCAAGAAGATATGGATATTCCTGCTGGGAAAATTGCATTTGACTCCCCTCTTGGCTCGGCTATTTTAGGAAAAAAAGTTGGAGATAGTTTTGATTTTAAAAAACCTAACGGAGAAATTTCTTATTTTAAAATTTCAAAAATTAAATAATTTTCTTTTTTAATTATTTTCATCCATTGATTCCATTCCAGAAGTGATTTCTGAAATTTCTTTTGTAATAAAAGCTTGTCTTTGTTTGTTAA
The DNA here is from genome assembly GCA_014237915.1 of Candidatus Paceibacter sp. Classification (GTDB taxonomy): domain Bacteria; phylum Patescibacteriota; class Minisyncoccia; order Phycocordibacterales; genus JABACC01. Next base: position 14,666 of record JABACC010000009.1, on the reverse strand, counting down.
ATTTTTTTCTAAAATTTTCTTTAAGCTCTAAAGATTTGTCGGTGGCATTTTTCATCGCAAGCATTCTTGAAGAATGTTCTGAGGCTCTGGATTCTAAAATTGAATAATAAATTTCTATATTTAAAAGAGTTGGAATAATTTCTCTTAAAACTTCATAAATATCTGGCTCAAAAATATAAGAGTTAACATCGAAAGAATCAACGTCTATTTTTTCTGGGTCTGAAAATTTTCCCTTTGTCGGCACTGAGTTTTTTAAAAAATCTTTTAAATTTTCATAAACTATTGGAAGCATTTGTTTGGAAACTGGTTTTTGCTCGCTTGTATTTATAAAATTTGTGTAAACTGACAAAAGCCTTGTAAATTTTTTCTGATTATATTGATCTATTAAAAAATTTGAAACTTCGTGAAAAATATCTACTGAAGAATTGTCGTCGACAAAATCAAAATATTTTTCAACTTTGTAGCCTTCTTTTTTTGCAAACTCATAACCTTTTTTTCCGATACAGACAAAAAAAACTTCTCTGTCTGAAAATTCTTCTAACTTTTTTTTAACCTCTTTAAAAAGAGAAATATTTAAAGCTCCGGCAAGGCCTCTGTCGCTTGAAATTAATAAAATACAAACAGATCCGCCATGATCTGAAACTTTTGAAAAAGCTGAGTCAATATTTTCACCAACAATTTTTGAAAGCCTTTTTAAAAGTCCGAAAACTGAAAAAACATAAGGTCTGGCATTTAAAATTTCTTTTTGGGCTTTCCTCATTTTAACCGCGGAAATTGATTCCATCGCCTTTGTAACTTTGGCGGTTTTTTCCATTCCTTTAATTTTTTCTTTTAAAACTTTTAGTGAAGACATTTTTATTTTTTAATCTTAAATTTTATAAAATTATAACAAAATATATTTTTATATAAATATTTTATTTTATTGTAAAAATAAAATAATTTGTTAAAATATTGCCTATGTTAAAAATTAGATTACAGAGAATTGGAAGAAAACACGATCCATCTTTTAGGATTGTTGTAACTCCGAAAGAAACTGGGCCAAAAAGTAATAAAAATGTAGAAATTTTGGGCCATTATAACCCTAAAACAAAAAATAAATTTTTTGATGCTGAAAAAATAAAACACTGGATAAGCATGGGGGCTTTACCTTCAGACACTGTTCATAATATGCTTGTTGCAGAAAAAATTATAGAAGGAAAAAAGAAAAATGTTTTACCTAAGAAAAATCCTATCGTAAAAGAAGCTGAGGAGGAAGAAAAAACAGAAAGTCCTGCGGTTGAAGAAAAAGTTGAAAATCCAGAAGAAGAAAAAGTTGAAAATCCAGAAGAAGAAAAAGTTGAAGCTGAGGAAAAAGTTGAAAATCCAGAAGAAGAAAAAAATGAAGAGCCAAAAAAAATGGAAGAAAAGACAGAAGAAACTGAAACTCCAGAAGGAGATAAAAAAGAAGAAAAATAAAATTTTAAAAAAATTTAAAATAAAAAGTGCGCACCGAAGGTGCGCACTTTTTATTTTTCAAAATCAAGAATTTTATTTCTCAACTTTTGGTAAAACAAGTGTCATTTTTTCTGATTTAGAATCAAAAACATTTACTTGAAGATTATATGATTTTCCAAGTTTCATTTTTTCTTTAAAATCTTCAGGGTTTTCAAATTCTGAAATATGGACAAGTCCATAAATTCCCTCTTGAACAGAAACCAAAGCTCCGTGGCTTGAAAGTTTAATAACAATTGCATCTACCAAATCTCCTTTTTTATATTTTCCTTCAGCTTCTTGCCAAGGATTTACCAAGAGTGCTTTTATTGAAAGAGAAACTTTTTCCCTATCAACTTCAATAACTTTAACTTTCACGCTGTCTCCAACTTGATAAAGTTTTTTAACATCATCAACTAATGACCAAGAAATTTCAGAAATATGTACAAGTCCTTCTTTCCCTTCTGGAAGTTTTACAAAAATTCCAAATTCTACAATTCCAGCAACTTCTCCTTCGAATTCATCCCCAACAGAATAAGTTTTAATAACATCAATATTTTCAGATGAAGAGCTTTTTCTATCTGAAGAAGCATCTTCTAATTTTTCAGAAAAAATTAATTTTTCTTCTTCTCTATCAACTGTAATAACGACAAGATCCATTCTTTCACCAACAAATCTTTTTAGCTCAGACAAAATTGCATTTTTGTCTCCCCCTGAAACTTTTGGGTAATTTTTTTCGGAAAGCTTAGAAACTGGTAGAAAACCTGTGGTTCCTTGCCAAACAACCATTAAACCTCCTTTGTTGGCATCTTTTATTAAAGCTGAGACTTGAGTTTTTTTCTTCATAAGCTCCTCAGCTTCTTTCCAAACAATGGCAGCCCGAGCCTCTCTTAACGAAAGTTCGATGTATCCGTCTTCACCTTCAAGATCAATAATTTTTGCAGTAATATTGTCTCCAACATTAATTTTTCTAATAACATCTTTTATTATTAAAAATTCTTTTCCGAAAATAATTCCTGTTCCATAAGGTGGTAAATCCACATAAAGAGAATTTTTTTCAATACCAATAATTCTTCCCTCAACAGAATCTCCAACATTCAAAAATTCTAATTCGTCTATTTTTTTATCATTCATAAAAATAAAAATCAATCAAAGGTGCTGAAAACATTTTTGGAAAATTCATATTTCAGGGTTAGCCTTGGACTGAAAAAATTAATAAAGTTATATTTATAAAAAATACTTAAAAATTATAACAAAAAATTTTAAATTAATAAAAATTAATTTTAAATTATAAATTTTCCTCTTCTAATTTTCTTAAGTTTTCAGCTTTATCTGTAAATAAAATTCCATCTAAATGGTCTATTTCGTGCTGAAAAATTTGTGCCAAAAGACCTCCAGCTCCTCTTTTTTTTTCATTCCCATTTATATCAAAATATTTAATTGTTAAATTTTTATACCTTAAAACTTCTCCATACATTCCAACAACAGACAAACACCCTTCCTCTAAAAAATATTTTTTTTTAGATTTTTTTGTTATCTGTGGATTTATAAAAATTTCATCTTTGTTTTTTTTCTTATTTTCTTCTTCTTGATTAGTATCGAAAACTTTTCCAGCAACAACAAAAATTCTCAAGTTAATTCCCACTTGTGGTGCTGCAATTGCTACACCTTTTTCTTCTTCAGAAAGCTCTTTGCTCATTTTTGAAAAAATTTCCTCTAAATCTTTTTTAGAATATTTTTTAAAAGAAAGCTCTTCTGAAATATTTCTTAAAACTTTTTCTTCTTCTTTTTTATATTTACTAAAAATTTTACTCATAAAAATATTTTAAATTTTTTCTAAATTTTCAAAATGCTCTCCTCCTGTTTCTGCAAAATAAAATTTTCCATCACTTCCCGTTAAATAAAAAAAATTGTCTGTTTCGTTGGGAAAAATTGCAGCTTCAATTGAGTCAATTCCGGGGTTTCCTATAGGGCTTGGGGGTAATCCCTTATATTTATAAGTATTGTAAGGGTTATCAACTTCTAAGTGAATAAAATAAATTTTTGGTAAATGTCTTTGGTAAATATAAGAAAAAACTGCATCAATTTGTAAATGCATATTTTTTGCAAGTCTGTTTTCAATAACCCCAGAAATTTCTTTTTTAATCTCAATGTCAGATCCATTAGCTTCTTTTTCTATTAAAGATGCTTTTACAATAATTTCCTCCCAGTTTTTTCCTAAACTTTCAGCTTGTTTTTTTAAAAAAAAAGTTTTATCTTGAAAATTTTTTTCAAAAAGTGAAAGTAAATCTTGTGTATAAATTTCTGGACTAACAAGATAGGTGTCTGGAAAAAGATAACCTTCTTTGTCTTTAGCTAAATCTAAAAAAATATTTTCATCAAAATTTTCTAAAAATTTAGAAATCTCTTCTCCAATTTCAAAATTTGCTTCCCCTTCGTACACAAGTATTTTTTTAGTCTCTAACCTTAAATCTCCAGTAACAATTCTATTAATAACACTTTTTATTGTTTCAGCTTCTCCTCTAAAAAAATATTCTCCTGCTTGTATTTTTTTTGGGTCTTTAAAAAAATTTAAATATAAAAAAGCTGTTTTTGAAGAAGCGATTATTTTTTCTTTTTCTAAAAGTTGTAATATATTGGACGCTGAGGTTCCTATTTCTATTTTAATAGCAATTTCCTTGTGAGGAAAATCCTCCCTAGTTAAAAAATTTATATCGTAATATAATTTAAATGAAAAAAAAATAATTAAGATTATTAAAAATATAAATAATAAAAAAACAGATTTAAAATTACCATCGCTATTTTGTATAAAATTTTTATAAATACTCATTTTAAATTGGTAAATTTTTTGGACTACCTCCTCTTTTTGAATCAATTTTTTCATAAATTTGTGAGCTCACAATTTCAGATGGTGGATGAAAAATAGTGGCTAATTCTTCAGAAGATAAAACAAAGGTTTTGTATTTTTTCTGAGAACCTTTAAATAAATAAGATTTTTTATCAGTAAAATATTTTCTTCTTTTGTAATCATCAAACATCTCTTCTTTTAATTTGTTTATACGAATATTTTTAAAATCATGCCAAGGTTCATCAAAATCTACTACGAAAGATGGTGAAAAAAAATTATAAAGTTCAGAAGAAAACGATCTCCATATTTTACTTAAAACAGAAATATTTTGAGGTCTAAAATTTCCATCTTTTGCAAAATACATCGCTCTAATTCCAACTTCAAAAGGAGTTTTTCCAGCATTTTCAACAACAGAATTTATAAGCTCGTCTTCTTTTTTTAAACTATTTTTAAAGACAGAATCATCCTCTCCGGTGATAACTTTTTTCTTATACTCATCCACAATTTCATTAGCTTCGTCTTTCCAGTCTATGTCTTCCTTGGTTTTAAACGTGTAAAAAAATTTGAAAAAATCTTTTGTTGGCAATAAATTATTAAAAAATTTTAATGGCTTTTTTATGTCACCTTTTTTGTGTCCTCTTAAAACAATTTGAATCCACATATATTCATTTTTTTTGACATTTGATAATGATTCTAAAATAGGAGCTAGCGGGTCGGTTCGTTGCTCAATTTGGTCTGGATTAGAAACTTTATCTAGTTCAAAAGCCTTGTAGGTTTTAATTGGGTAAGGATCTTCTTTTTTTAATTTAAACTCAAAAGCAAAAAGCCCATCTTTTTCAACATCAAAAGAGACAAATTTTGAGTAATCTAAAACTTCTACAATTTCCACAGAAGGATAATTTGCGTAAAGATGAGACTCTATCGCATTTTTATAAAAATCTTCAGTCCAAATATATAAACTAGTATTTCCTTCATTTGAAACTATTTCAAAAGAAAAAACTGGTCTACCTTTTCCTTCAAGCCATTTTTTTTTGAAACCCGCTTCTCTTCCCACATCATAAATAGCATCAAAAAAAGTTTCCATAGCTTGCGGGGTTTTTGTTATTTCTTTTGGAACTCTAATTTCAAGTAAAATTCTTTTTTTATTTAAAAATGATTTTCTATCTATATAATCTTGCCAAGAATTTTTTAATTTAAAAATAAAAAACAAAAATAATATAAAAGGTAGAAAAGAAAGAAAAACATAAAGAATTATTTCTTTATTTGCACCTATTTTATTTGTAATAGAAAAAAGAATATGCAGAAAAATAAATAAAATGAAAATCCCTAAAAAAAACTTTTTCATACTTTAATTATAACAAATCATCTATTTTATTATAAGTAAAAAATAGTGATATTTTTTAAAGACAATTTTTAAAAATAAAAATATTTTTTAAGCTAAAATATATTTTCCTTCTTTGTTTCTTTTGAATTTGTCTTTGTTGTTTAAGTTGATAACAACAGTTTGAGATTTTATATCTTTTTTAGATAAAACTTCTTCCATAATTTCATCTTTTGACATTGCTTTTTTCTTTTTTTTCAAAAATTTTTCAATGATTTTAGAAACTGTGTCTCCATCATATTTTCCCCATTCTTTAAGCCCGTATTTTCCTCTTCCAACTAAAATAAATCTGTCATCTTTTATAAGCTCGTTGTGACAAGTTGCTGTGTTACATTTTTTTCCAAATTTTTTAGAAATTTTATCAGCTATTTCTGAAAAGTGTATTGGCTCTCCTTTTTCTCTAAAAATTAAATAAGCGTAATCAGCAGCTCCTCTTGTTGAAATATTTCTAGAGTCTGTTCTTCCCCACTGATCCATTCCATTTTTTCCAACTTTTTTGGAAAGTTTTACTAAATTCATTAAATCTCCAGCTTTTATGATATCGTTCCCTGCTTTATTTTTTTGAAGTTTTAATAAAAATTTATCGACAATTTGCTCTTCTGTTAAAAGCTCGTCTGTTTTTATGTCTTTATATAAATCGTTTAGAGATTTCTCGACTTTTTCAAAATTATTTTTGTCGGTAAACCATAATTTTTCTAAATGATCTTCTTTTTTAAAATCAGAAAAAGGATCTGCTAAATCTAAAAGAAAATAAACATGGTCTCTTGAGTCTTGTGATTTTGAAATATCTTTTAATAAAATATCTTCGCCTACAACTCCTCCGTAAGAGCTTATAACTTCTTTTAGAGAATCAACTGCTTTTTGAGCTTGGTTTACAAAGTATTCAGCTTCTTTTATTGTTTTTTTTGTTAGCTCTTCTATTTGTCTAACTCTTTCTCTGGTTATTCCGTATCTTTTACCGATACTTTCAAGCGTTTCTTTTCTTTTTCCATCCAAAAGAGCGTATCTTCTTTTTAAGATATCTTGTGATCTTTCAGGTAAATCGGAAAGTATTTTCTCGGTTACCTTTTCTGGTTTAAAACTAATTCTTTTCATTTTTTTTTATTAAATATTTCTAATCATTAATTGTTTGTTATATTAACATGTTAAAAAAAGAATTCAAGTTAAATTTTATTTTTTTATATGTTAGAATACAAAAATTCAATTATTTGAAAAATGGAGAAGTGGCAGAGTGGTTGAATGCGCATCCCTGCTAAGGATGTAGGCGAGTAATCGTCTCGAGGGTTCGAATCCCTCCTTCTCCGCAAAAATAGAAAATCAAAGTTTATTTTGATTTTTTTAATTTTTTCAGGAGATAACAGGATTCGAAAAAAGCGAAATATATTTTTTGAACAAAGTGAGAAAAAATTTGAGCGTCGGGGCAGCGAGTACTTAAATTTTTGAGCCACAAAGTGATGATAAAAATTTTAGTACTGGCGCCGAATCCACTACATCTTCCGCAAAAAAATTTAAAATTCTTTTTGAAAATTTAAAAAAAATAAATTTTTGATTTTATTAAAAACCAGCCGCCGAAAAGCTCCGCTTTTCGGCTCTCCAAAACCCAATTTTTTTTAATAAGAAAAAACCGCACCCCTATAATCAACAAAGATGCGGCAGTACTAACGAAGCATGCTTCAATTAATTTCATTTTGAAAATTTAGAAATTTGATATAATCAGAAAAATAAAATTTATTAAAAATTTTATTGTGGAAGCTCCACCCTTCGACGTTTATCTAAAATCCTTCGGATTTTGATAAAATGGAGCCCTACACTTCATTTGGCTCCACCCTTCGACGTTTCTATAAATAGAAAATGGAGCCAACACTTCCTTTGACTCCATCGTCTAACGGCTAGGACATCAGGTTCTCATCCTGGAAATCGGGGTTCGATTCCCCGTGGAGTCACACACATTTGAGAGTTCAAGTGACTCGGAGGGGTCATAATGACCTCCAGCTAAATAACAAAAACACCTTTTACAGGTGTTTTTGTTATAATGCTTATTATGAAATATCTACTTAGAATACAAGATAAAATTAAAGAAATAATGAAAGAAAAAAATATCAAAAAAAATGATATCTACTCTTTTATCTTTTTCCTTCTCATCGCTATCGCTCCACTAATAATTTCTTATTTTTTTAACATAAGTATCAACTCTATATCAATTGGTTTTTTATTATTCTCTGTCTCACTACTGACTTTTTTAATATTAATATTTTCTGGAAAAATAATTTTAAAGTCAGTGGTATATGTTGGTCTAGAAGTATCACTATTACTACTGATTTCTCAAAGCTATTGTGGAATTGATAAAAGTTTACAGACTGACCAATCTAGTGAAGCTATTAAATTCCTTGTAGTTTTTGGATTATTTTTTATAGGAGTTATGTTTTTTAAGAATTTATATGAATCTTTCATAGAATACAAGGAAAAACTAATCGCTAATGATAAGAAAGAGAACAGCCTTTCCTATTGGGTGTTAATTTCTATGTCTGCTTTCATGATTTTCTTTTTTCTATATCAAATAGTTTTAGCTTTCACTCCAATTATTAAGAATATCTGTTTCCTGAATTAGTTAAACAACTTATCTTGTAAAAATAACTTCTTCTTAGCCAAGATTATTTGCTCATTGATCCCAGACAACATTTCTCTTTTTTCAAGTATTGATCCGTTCTTTAAGAGATATCTCATGTAGTTTCTGATATCAGTCTCAGATACATCTGCTTTTTCCTGCTTTGAACCCAACACTCCTGTTCTAAACTTATTATATCGATTCAGTTCTTCTTTGATCTGTTCTATCAAATTCAATTTATCCAATTTAATGACATCCACCAATTTCACTAACTCATCCAATAGTTTTATCTCACTGATCGGTTCATTTTTACACCCCAAGTCTTTTGATTTTGTACATCTGTAATAGACATGTCGATTCACACCACCATCTTTTAGTTTTTTAAATTTCTCATCTGCGGTAATACCTGAGTCACAAGTCCCACAAGCCATGAGTTTTGTAAATGCAAATTCTTTTGACTCTGTTTTTGGAACATATCTACCCGCTAGAGTTTCTTGCACTTTATCAAACAACTCCTTTGTGATGATCGGAGCATGGACTCCTTGATACCAGTTATCACTACCTTTTGGATATTCAAACATCCCATAATAAAAAGTATTTCTTAATAATCTATATACATTTCCAACCATTAATGGTTTTCCACCTTTAGTGGTGAACTTTTTTTTATTCTTTAACCATAGAGTAGTTTCTCTACCACTCCATGATTCATTACCAACTTTTTCAAACATTTCTTTGATTGTAGAGGCTCTTTTTGGGTCTAGTAGTATGTTTCCTGGTTTATTCTGATCAGTATCGTTTAAATAGCCTGTGGGGGCTTTTACAGGAAAATAACCCATCTCACACCGAGTCCTTAAACCTCTTTTTACATTTAAACTTTTTTGATCATTTTCGAGCTTTGCTTGTGATCCTAAAATCATCAAGAGAAACTTTTCATTGGGGTTGTTTCTAAATTTTTGTGAAAACGTTCTTACTTCTATTAATTTCTCTTGATCAAATAGATCTACAACGATTCCTAAATCTCCAGCGTTCCTTGATATTCTATCGGGTGCCCATGTCAGAATTCCTGTAAATCTCCCAGACTGAATCTCTGAGATTATCTCATTAAATACTGGTCTACATCCAGCAGCCTTGGCTGAATGAGATTCTTCTTTTACCTCTACAATTTCTAGATCATCTCTCTCAGCAATTGCTTTCATCTCCTTAATTTGTGCACCTATGGAGAGTGCTTGTTTTTCATCTTGTTCTGTGGATTTACGAGCATACAAACAGTATTTTACTTTCTCTATAATTTTCTCATCGTAGCCATTTTTCTTTAGCGGGTTGTCTTGTTTCATACAACTACATTAATGACGCTAAGGGGTCGTGAAGTCTAGGTGAAATAACCTGACAAGAAGTAGACAACTAAATGTTATAATGCCTTTAATTATGAATCTAACAAAAACAGATTTTATTCAGTATCTCGACTGTCCAAACTCGCTGTGGTTACTCAAGAACAAACCAGAGATTTTTGAAGAATACAAAGGAGAAAGATCACTATTTTTGGAAAAACTAATTCGTGAAGGTTATGAGGTTGAGGAATATGTTATGAAGATGTTTTCTGCTCAGATTGATTTAGAAAATATACCTACAGACCAGATTAAAGAAAAACTTTCTGTATCTTTGCAAGCCAGTTGTATCAACTTTAGCAAAGGCACCAAGGATTATTTTCTCGGTAGCAAGTTGTTGTTTCACGATACTTTCCCATGGAGATGAATCGTATATCTTTTTTAAATGATCCATCTGCCTCTTTTGTTCTTGTATGACAGTTTGAAAGGTCTGAAAATTAATCGCTTTCTTGTGAGCTTTCATAACTGGAGCTATTGCAAGGCTCATCTTTTCAGAGATCGCTTGCATCTGCTCCATTTGTTTTTTCATGTCACTATACATATATCGATTATATCTCATAATTGAGTAAAAGTATACATTGTGATACAATAGGTAAACAAATATGAAGAACAACTTAGTAGAAAAAGAAATACAGGCTTTAAACTTTATACGCAACAAAATTGTCAGTGACGGAAAATCCCCTTCAGTAAGAGAGCTGGGTGATTTTATTGGATACAAGTCACCAAGGTCATCAGCGATACTCGTTAAGAGCCTTATAAAGAAAGGTTGGGTTATCAGAGAAGGTAGGAATTTAAAGATTATCAAAAAGATGGTTGAGCGAAAGAATAACGCTCGAACTATTGAAGTTCCATTGATTGGATCTGTAACTTGTGGATCACCAGTAGTGGCAGAAGAAAATATAGAGACATACATATCTATATCTGAATCAATAATTTCTAAAAATTATAAGTATTTCTTATTGAAAGCCAATGGAGACTCTATGAACAAGAGTGGAATAGAAGACCAAGATCTTATGCTCGTTAAACAACAAAGTGTTGCAGAGAACGGACAAAGGATCGTGGCTCTTATCAATGATGAGACTACCGTAAAGGAATTTTACAAAGAAGACTGCTTTATTATATTAAAGCCTAATTCAACAAATCCTAAACATCAACCTATTATTGTGTCTGGAGAGTTTTCGATACAAGGAGTTGTAGTTGAGGTATTACCAAAAATTAATTAAAAAATATGACAAAGAAAAATATACACACAGTTTATAACAAAGCTAGAAAAAAGTGGGAAACAAAAAAAGAAGGAATGGAAAAACCATTGTCTAGTTCTAATCTCAAAGATACAGCAGTGAAAAAATCTACGAGAGAGTCAAAAAAATTAAAAGTTGAACATGTCATCCACAACATGAATGGCAGGATTAGTGACAAGGATAGCTATGGAAACGATCCTAACCCACCAAAAGATAAAAAACACTAATATGAAATTTACAGAAAATGACTTATCCGTCTGGGCAAAACCAGCAAGTGACGCTGAAGATACTAGAATGAAAAATTCTCGTAGTGCCGTCGTAACTGCACTTCAGAATGATCCTTTATTAGATGATTCAAAAATCAAAATCATTGACAAAGGATCATCTCACAATAACACCAATGTAAAACTTCAAGCAGATGTTGATTATTCACTTGTTAATGAGAAAACCTTCTTCTATAAAATCCCTGAAGGTTACACAAAGTGGCACTTTGGTATATATGATAGTAGTGAAAGCTTTAGTTCGTACAAACAATCTGTTATCAACTCTGTTTACAGACACTTTAATCCTGTTGAGATAGATAACTCTAAGGATAAGTGCACCACGATAAAGAAAAATTCTAACAGAGTCGATATAGATGTGGTACCAACTTTTGGATACAGACTATATTCCAGAGACGGGAGCTGGGAAAATGGTGTTGCATTTTACTCTGATAGTGATGTTTTAATAGTTAACTTTCCAGAGCAACACACCGAGAACGGCATTGAAAAAAACAACAATACGGGAAGAAAATATAAAAGGATAGTTAGAATTTTAAAGAGGTTAAGAAGCAAAATGGAGGAAGATGGAATATTAGTTTCTGACAGTATCACATCATTCCTTATAGAAAGTCTAGTCTGGAATGTAGATGATCATATTTTTAATCAAGGCAGTGGCTATTCAGAAATACTAAGAAATGTTTTAGTTGAGATTCATAATAATACCTCTGAGGATTGGAATGAGGTTAGTAATATGTTGAGATTATTTCACGCGGATAGGAAATGGACAACTAATGATGTTAAAGCTTTTATCAATCAAGTCTGGACATATGGTAATTTCAAATAGTCTATGGAAAAAATTAATAATAAAATTCAACTGTATATAAAGTTACCACTCTTCTTGGTTATTCTTGGTCTTTTTGTATTACTTTCTGGTACTGGAGATCAGGTGAATATCATTGATATTTTATATCAGATACCAAAAGCCATTGCTGTCTATGCGCTGGGTGGATACATATTTTTTAAATGGTTATGGAAGTTACCCATATTAAGAGGATGGTTAGTCACTACACCAAACTTACAAGGAACTTGGCATGGCTTTTTGAAAAGCGATTGGATAGATCCAGAAACAAAGAAAGGTATTGCAAAAATTCCAATACTTTTAGTAATTGATCAAGATTTTAATAAAATCAATTGTTCAATCATGACAAAAGAATCAAGTAGTCATACTCTGTCTTCAGATATCTTATGTGTGAACGGCAAGTTACAATTTTCTTATACATATAACAATGTTCCTAGAAATGGAGTACGCGAAAGAAGCGAGATACATAACGGAGCTTCTTTGTTGCAGATAATTGAAAACCCCAAAAGAAAACTATCTGGCGGCTATTGGACTGACAGAAAAACTAAAGGAGAAATCGAGGTAGAATTTTTAGACAAAACTCTAAGAGAAGAATTTACAGATGTTGATTGAAATGCCAAATAATCAATAATTGGAATTATCCAAAAACCTCTAAAGCCTTTACTCAGTAAAGGTTTTTTGATATTTAAAGAATAATGAGAAGTCTATATTTTTGGCATTGTTTGGCATTTCAAAACACTACATATCGCTGGATAAGTGTCTCATTTGTCTCATTTTGTATAAAATCAAAGACTCCGGAGGGGTCTGATGGTATATAACAGAAAGCATCAGAAGGGCTTGTGGGGTCTCACTTCCACAGGTTCACGACGCTGATGGCTCACAAAAAAATTAATAAACAAAGAGTGCGCGCCTTCGGCGCGCACTCTTTATTTATTATTTATTTCTTTATCTATACATTTTGTTAATATCTTAATTCTCCTATTATATTCATCTGGGTTATGTTTCTTAAAAAAACTATCTTTTATATCTGAGATTCCAAAAATTAAATTCTCTAGGTAGGAATCGTAAAACTTTTCCCTGAATAATTTTAATTTCTCCTTTGATTTTTCTATACTATCTAAACATATATGGATTTCAGCATGATTTTCTATAAAATGATAAATCCAATATTTTTCTTTTATACTTAGCTCAAAGCGTTCTAAAATTCCATGCTCTTTTATCTTTAAAGAAGAAACTGTTTCATGTCCTTTACATGAAGTAGACCCATCGTCAAAAGTTTTTATAGCAAACTTTTTACCATAATCATGAAGGAAAATTGCTAAAATCATTAAAAACTTTCTTCTTTCTTCCAGAATATTCTCTTTTTTCTCTAACTTCTCAATATCATTAAAATTATTTCTTTTAAAACACCATGATCAATACTGTCGAAAAACTTCTTAATATCACATTTCAAGGCATAACAATTTCTAGTGTAATTTTGACTTACTTGCTTTGTCATCTGTTCAAGTTTTTTAACTCCAAAATGATTTTCTTTTCCAACGCGACAAGAGAAGGAGTCATTAATAAAAGTCTGTTCAAATGTAGGATTAAGAATGGTAAACAAAGCATGATGAACCACTCTGTCTCTCACACTCGCCTTATGAATGTGCCTTCTCTTGGGATCAGTAATGTAAAAGCCAGTGTACGATTCGTGCTGGTACGATTTGCTCACCAAGTCATGATGCAATTTAAAAATATTCACTTCCAAGTCTTTCTCGAATAGTGCTACGTCTGACTTGGATCGTTTTCCTTTTTTAAACTTATTCCACGAATAGAATAGGTTTTCTAAAGAAACTAAATCCTTATATAAATAATTAAAAGTTTTCATATGAATGAATTTGATATACCAATTTTCCAAAAGTCTTATGACCTATACAAGCAACTACACGAATACCGTAGACTTGTTCCAAAACAGGATAGATACACTGTGTATGAGAAAGCTGAACAATCATCATTGTCAGTTATTTCACATATCTTTAAAGCAGGTACGGCAAATAAAGAAAGCAAATATATGCTTCTACAAAGAGCAAGCGCAGAGCTCAACCTACTGAGGGTATTCATTAGATTACTCAAGGACATCAAAGCACTCGATAATAAAAAATACATAGTTATCCAATCTGAAGTAGATGAGATTGGTCGCATGCTTGGTGGGTGGATACGATCCGTTGATAAATAACAAAATACCCAATTGGGTATTTTGTTTGTTAAAAAGATATTTCGAAAGAAAACCCGACGCAGAACCGTAGTTGTCGTTCGCATTGTCGACATAGTTCGTGTCGAACTTGACCTTGCCGTCGTTGAACTTGAAGTACGGAGCGTGATCGAAGCGATCATTGGCATCTGGGTGATGTCTTTATTCATCTAGTTCACCAAAACTTGAACGTATTCCAAACTGGCTGTTCATTACGCTTTTGTTTTTGTATTTTATATGTGAGCAAAATATTTCTATTTATCTCAACCAAATAAAGACAAGCAATATCTCATTAACTCAATACTCTTATCCTGTCCTTGAACAGAATAATTCTGATTGTTCTCGTTAATAGAGAGAGTTCGGTGACACTAATCCGTAAACTAGTAT
>JABACC010000008.1 GCA_014237915.1 Candidatus Paceibacter sp. | reverse complement strand
GGTTTTTAAAATTTTCTCTGACAGACAGGGGCTCGAAAAAAGCGAAATATATTTTTTCGAACAAAGTGAGAAAAAAATTGAGCGTCGGGGCAGCGAGCACTTAAAATTTTGACTGAAAGGAAAAATTTTTTAGTGGTGGCGCCGAGTCATCCTTTCTCAGCTAGAAAATTAAAAACCAAGATTTTTCTTGGTTTTTAAAATTTTCTCTGACAGACAGGGGCTCGAAAAAAGCGAAATATATTTTTTCGAACAAAGTGAGAAAAAAATTGAGCGTCGGGGCAGCGAGCACTTAAAATTTTGACTGAAAGAAATTTTTTTATAAATCCCTACACCCACAACCAAGATCATCAGAAAAATAAATACTTTCTTTGGAACAAGAAATTTTTTCTACCGAACATTTTTCGGGGTCTTTAAAAATATAATTTTTATTTAAAACATTTTCTCTGAATTTATAATCAATTTCTTGTTTTAATTTAGGATCATTTTCTATTTGATTTTTTGAAACCCCTAAATCTTCTAGTTTGTCTAAAAAAATATTTTTCTTAATTTCTCTATTTTTTAAATGTTTTTTATATTGAGGAATGTGTTTTTGTGATTTGGTTTCTACAAAATTTCCAGCACCTAAATAAAACAAAGCAGATCCAGCAAAAACAGAAATTAGAATAATACTTAAAAAAATATTTACTATTTTGTGTTTGTAAAAATTTTCTGTTTTTTGGAAATTTAATAAAGCTAAAATTAAAAAAATAATCGTTAAAAAAATCCAAACGTAAGGCAGAATAATTATTAAATATTCTAAACCTTGATCTTTTGGTATTTCTTTAATTTTATCAAAATGATTTTTCGAAGACAGGTTTTCTAAAATTGTAGCAAAAGAAAAAGAACTGAAAACTACAAAGAGCAGTAAAAAAGCCTGAACCGTGATTTTTTTTATCCAAAAATATATCTTTGATTTTGGTTTTTTATTTTTTATTTTTTTTAAAATCTTTTCTTCTAAATTTGTCATGTTTTTATTTATTTATTTTATCAAATTCTTTTTTAAATTCCTTTTTTGCTCGTGAAAGAATTGTACCAACTGTGTTTTTAGGCTTTTGTAAAATATCAGAAATTTCTTCATAAGTTTTTTCCTCAAAAAAATATAAAATAACAACCTCTTTGTATTTTATATTTATTTTTTCTAAAATATTTTTTATATTTTTTTCCAAAACTTCTTGATCAAAGCTTGAATCTATTTCAGCAAAATCAATAAATTGCTCTAAATTTAAAACATTTTCTTCGTCAGAAAAAACATAGTCAAAATGTTTCTGGTTTTTTTTCCAGTGGTTTATTGTTTTATTGTGTGCAATTCTGTAAATCCAAGAAGAAAACTTAAGGTCTTTATTGTAAGAGTTTATATTTGTATAAACAGAAATAAAAATTTCCTGAAGCAAATCTTCTTTTTCGTCTGAAGGGAAATTAGAAATTCTTTTGATATAGCTTGAAAGCTTTTTTTCATATCTTTGAATTATTATTCCAAAGTTTTCTGGATTTTTTTTTATCAAAGAAACTATTTCTTCATCTTTTTTTTGATCTAGGTTTTCAGTCATTGAATTTAAATTTTATCTTTATTTTACTTAAAAAGAAAGTGGCGAGCCCGCCTTTTGGCGGGCTCGCCACCCCTTTTGATATTTTAAAACTTTAGTTTTTAGTTTTATTCTTACTCTTCGTCGTGGTTATGAGATCCTCTTTTTTTTCTTTCTCCGTCTTTTCCCCCATCCCTTCCGTTTTTATGAGTTTTGTTTTTTTTGTGTCCGTAATCAAAGCCTGATTCTTTTAACTCTTCAATAAGTTCTCGTGCTCCTTCTTTATCGTCAGCCTCTCTTAGTTTTTGAATTTCAGAAAGTTTTTCAAAAACTTCTTCTGTTAAAGTTCCATCCTTGTCTCCAACAAGGGCAATAAATGCGTCGTAATCTCCATTAGACATTGCTTCTTTTGCTGCAGTTCTTTTTTCCTGCATTTCAGATTTAATTTCTTCCATCCAAGATTCTTTTAGGGTTTTAAATTCTTCTCGCAATTGAGAAACTAATTCTTCGTCTTCAGAGACTTTTGCTTCATAGATTTCAACCATAAGGTCAAACATTTCTTCCGTCGGAATAAAACGCCTTTCCCCAAAAGATTCCACAAAAGCGTCGTAGTCATTTGAAGAAATTGAGTCTCTTAGGTTTTCATTTTTAACTTCTCCTGCAGATGCAGAAAATGCGAAAAAAAGAGCAAATAAAGAAAGGGCCGATATTTTAATAATGTTTTTCATTTTAGTTTAGTAACAATTTAATTAATAATTTTAGTTTTGCAAAAATTTTATGATTTTTTGGAGACAACATTTTTGCCTCTCACTAAATAATACACCAAAAAAACAAAAATATTTCATTTTTTTTAAATTTTTTTAAGGTGGATTTTGCCTTCGGCAAAATCCACCTTAAAAAAGACAAGTATATTTTTTTTTGCTATACTAAAAATATGATAAAAAAAACAAAAATAATCTTTTTGGTAATTATTTTAATAATTATTTCTTCAGTTCTTTATTTTAAAAATGAAGAAAATTCTAAAAAAACTGAAAAAAACAATGAAGAAGTCATTACAGAAACTTTTTTAGAAACAGAAACGGAGCAGAAATTACTGAAATATGATTTAAAAACAAATACAAAAAAAATCACAATCCCTTTTGAAGAAATCTTATCTGGCGGCCCAAGAAAAGATGGAATTCCTGCTTTAACCAATCCAGATTTTTTAAAAATTGAAGAGGTAAAAAATTTAGACGATGAAATTTTAGGGATTTTATTTAAAGGAGAAGAAACAAAAAAATTTTATCCCTATAATGTTTTAGTTTGGCACGAAGTTATAAATGATGAAATTGATGGAGAAAAAATTTTAGTTACTTTTTGTCCACTTTGCGGATCGGCCATTGTTTTTTCTCCAAAAATTGAAAATGAGTTTTTAGAATTTGGAGTAAGCGGGCTTTTGTGGCAGTCTAATCTTTTAATGTATGATAAAAAAACAGAATCATTGTGGTCACAAATTGAGGGAAAATCTGTGGTGGGAGATTTTTCAAAAACCCGTTTAGAAATGTTAGATTCAGAAGTACTTTCTTTTGCCGAGGTTAAAGAAAAATATCCGGAAACAAAAATTTTATCTTCCGAGACGGGTTTTTTACGAAATTACTCTTTTTATCCATATGGAAATTATGATCAAAACGAAGATATATATTTTCCTATTAATAATTTAGACAATTCTTTTCCAGCAAAAACACTAATGTATGCAGGGGTTTACAAAGAAGAGCCTTTTGCTTTTGTTAGAGAAGATTTAATTGAAAAAGAATTTGCAGAAATTATTTTAGAAAATGGAGAAAAAATTTCAGCAGAAGCTTCGGGTGGTGATATTTTTTTCAAAACAGAAAGTGGAAAAAATATTTCTGGGTATACAACTTTTTGGTTTTCTTGGGCCAACCACAACGAAGGCGTTGTCTGGAGTAATAAAAAATAATTTATATATTAAATTTATTTTTTTATAAAAATTTTAACTTAATAACTTTTTAAAAAGGAAATTAATTTTAAATTAACAAGAAGATATTAAAATAAAAAACAGATTTTTTAAATCTGTTTTTTATTTTATTTTATGCTTTTTTTTAATTTCTTTTAATTCTTGGTTTTCTGACTCTTCTATTTTTTCCTTCCCCTCTTCGGCCATTTTTTTAAGATCAGCTTCATCCTTTAAAATATATTCCTTGACTTTTTCTAATAAATATTCATAATTATTTTTTTCTGGATCGTTTAATGTTATATTCATTAAAGCATTTAAAATATAGCCAATTTTTTTTCCAGGCTTTATTTTAAATTCAGTCATAATTTGACTCCCATTTATTTTTAAATCTTTTACAGAAATTGGGCTTCGCATGGCTTCCTCCATCATTGCTTCATATTGTCTAAGCCTGTAAGTTTTTTCTTTTGGTCTCCCCATTCCAATTCGATCACAAATTCTTAATTTTATTAAATTCCAAACATTTTCAGGGCCAACATTTCTAATTATTCTACGAACAGCAGAAAGTGTAATTTTATCTGGATCAGAAAAAAACATATGCCAACGAACAAGAGTTGTAACAAGGTCAATTGTTTCACGTGAAAACTTTAAATCCTCAAGAGCTTTTTTTGTAACACTTGCCCCAACCACTTCGTGCCCATAAAAAGTCCAATCATTTTTTTCTTTATTCCATCTTCTTGTTTCTGGCTTTGAAATATCATGAAAAAGCCCAGCAAGTCTAATTTCTAAAGACCATTTTTTATCTGCCCCGTGCTGCATAGTTCTTAAAAGGTGCTCAAAAACATCAAAAATATGAGCTCCGTTTTGATCACAACCCACCCCTCTTTCAAGATCTGGAGAAATATATTTTAAAACATTTAAATCTTTAGCTAAAAAAAGTGTTTGCAGTGGGTTTTCTGACATTAAAATTTTAACAAATTCATCCCTCACTCTTTCTTTTGAAATATTTTTTAATAATGTTTCACATGAAACAATGGCCTCAGATGTTTCACGTGAAACATTAAATCCAAGTTGCCCAGAAAATCTGACTGCTCTTAGCATTCTAAGGGCGTCTTCTTCAAATGTTTCACGTGAAACATTAAAATCTTGAGAAATTGTTTCACGTGAAACATTATTGTGCGACAAATCTTCTGATGTTTCACGTGAAACATCAGATTTTTTACTATTTTTAACTAATGTTTCACGTGAAACATCTACTTTTTTAGTTTTTTTAGTTAATGTTTCACGTGAAACATTAATTGTTTTTATTGTTTTATCTTGTAAATCATTAATTCCCCCAAATAAATCAATGATTTCTCCTGTTTTTGGATTGTAACAAATTGCATTTATAGTAAAATCTCTTCTTTTTAGATCATCTTCAAGATTTTTAGAAAATTTAACCTCATCAGGCTTTCTATTATCTGAATAATTACCCTCAAGCCTGTAAGGTGTTACTTCAACAACCTTCAATGTTTCACGTGAAACAATTTTTTCGTTAATTTTTTCTAATGTTTCACGTGAAACATTTTTTTCTTCGTAAGTTAGAAGTTTTTGAAATTTTTCTTCTTCTTTATTAAATTCTTCTCTTAGGTTATCAATTTCTTCAACTATTTCATCATTTACCACACCAACAGTTCCATAATCGTTTTCATAAAAAGTATGAGGAAAAATTTTCTGAATCTCTTCTGGGTTTGCGCTTGTTGTTATATCCCAGTCAGACGGAGTTTTTCCTAAAAATAAATCACGAACACACCCTCCTACAACGTAAGCTTCAAAATTATTTTCTTGTAAGGTATTTGTTACACGTGAAACAAATTCTGGAATTTCAAATTTAATTTTTGTCATTTTTAAAATTATATCATCTATCTTTCCTTTTTTGGTATAATGAAAAAATGTTAATTATTTTGTCTCCATCAAAAACACAAAACTTTAAAAGAAATTTAGAAAAAATTCCAAAAGGTAAAAAACCATATTTTATTTTAGAAACTAAAAAACTATTCAGTATTTTAAAAAATATGTCAAGCAAAAAAATCTCTTCTTTAATGAAAATTTCTAAAAAACTAGCCGATTTAAATTTTTCTCGCTTTCAAAAGTGGAATGAAAAATTTTCAAAATTAAAAATAGAAAATGAAGAAAAAAATTTTTCACAAAGCCTGCAAGCTTTTTCTGGAGATGTTTACTCAGGTTTTTCTTTGGAAGATTATTTTAAAGAAGATTTTTTGTTTGCCGAAAAAAAAATTAGAATTATTTCTGGTTTTTACGGAATTTTAACACCGCTTACTTTTATAAAACCATACCGATTAGAAATGGGAACAAAAATTTCTTTTAAAATTGGCAAAGAAAGCTTTTCTAATTTGTACGGGTTTTGGTCAGAGAAAATTTCAAAAAAAATAAATGAAGAATTAAAAAAAGAAAAAGTAGTTTTAAATTTGGCTTCAGTTGAATATTCAAAAGTTTTAGATAGAAAAAAAATAAATGGAAAAATTATTGATGTTGATTTTTTAATTCAAAAAAATAATCAAGAAAAAATAATTGCAATTTATGCAAAAAAAGCACGAGGCCAAATGGCAAACTGGATTATTAAAAACAGAGTTGAGAAAATTGATGATTTAAAAAAATTTAAAAATTTTGGCTGGAAATTTTCTGCCAAAAAATCAAGTAAAGAAAAATTAGTTTTTGTTAAAAAAATATAAGATAAATTTTTATTTGCCCCCCTGGAGGGAATGATCCCATGGTTTATAAATATTTTTTTCGATTAAGATCTCAAAAATATTAAGAACCATTGGACGCGGCTCATCTAATTTTTCTTTCATTTCATTACAGAAAAATTTATGATTCTACCGGTTCGATTCCCACAAAGACAAATAAATTTATCTTTTTCTGGGAGAACAAATAAAAAAAACCTCAATGGTGTTTTTTATATTTGTCCCCCCGGAGGGAATCGAACCCCCATTGAGAGATTAGAAGTCTCCAGTTCTATCCATTAAACTACAGGGGGAGGGAAAATTGTTTTGCTATTATAATATAAAAAATCAAAAAATAAACTTTAATTTTTCATTTTTTTCAAAATTTTATTCTTTTTTAAGAAAAGATAAAATGTGTTTTTTAAATTTATTTTTTTTATATAAATCTAGTCCGTGAGCAAAGTCTTTAAAAATTTTAATCTTTTTATTTTTCACATTAAGTTTTTTATAAAACTCTTCAGCATATTTTGTTAAACACTTTTTGTCTTCTTTTCCGTGCAAAATTAAAACATCAGCTTTGATGTTTTCAGCAAAATTTACAAGAGTTCGCTCTTCC
>JABACC010000005.1 GCA_014237915.1 Candidatus Paceibacter sp. | reverse complement strand
TACAGAAGACGAAACGCAGGAGGAAGAGCCAGAAAATGAAGAAAAAGAACAGGAAGATTATTTTGATGAAAATTCTTCAAATGAAGACAAAGAAGTAAATAAAGATGAAGATGTTTTTGAAGAAGAACAAGAAGATTTGAAAAATGAAAACAATAAAGAAAATTTTACCCAAGGAGCTTTTTTGGGGACGACTTTACCTTTTGATGTAATACAAATGATTATTTCATTATTAATATTTAGTTTTTCTTCTTGGCTTGTGTATTTAAAATTTTTCATAAAAAGATAATAATTTTGGTAGTTGACAGGTATTTTTGTTATAATTTTGTGGAAGGAATTTTTTGGCGGATTTTTTAAAAAACGAAGTTTTTTCAAAAATCCGCCCAAAAATTTCATAATTTAATTTAATATGTTTGAACTTAAAAATTTACCATTTGAAAAAAATTCTCTTGAAGGATTTATTTCAGAAAAAACCTTAGATTTTCACCACGGAAAACACCACCAAGCTTATACTGACAAATTTAATAAAGCCCTTGAAGATGGAAAAATTGAAAATAAAACTTGTGAAGAAATTTTTTCTCAAATCTCAAATTATTCAAAAACAGTTAGAAACAACGGAGGAGGTTTTTGGAATCATCAATTTTTTTGGGAAAGTCTTTCTTCGGATTTTCAAAAACCAGAAAATAATATTTTAGAAAAAATTAATTCTTCTTTTGGTTCATATGAAATTTTTTTAGAAGAATTCAAAAATTCTGCTGTTTCACTTTTCGGATCAGGCTGGGTTTGGCTTGTTGAAAATTCTGAAGGAAATCTTGAAATAATTCAAACAAAAGACCAAGACAATCCTTTAATGGATTTTATAATTGAAAAAAATGGAAAACAAAAACCGCTACTTGTTTTGGATGTTTGGGAACACGCTTATTATTTAGATTTTCAAAACAAACGACCAGATTATATTGAAAAATTTTTTGATTATATAAATTGGCAGAAAGTAGAAAGTAGGATTTTAGACTAAATCAGTTTTTAAAAATTTGCGCGCCAAAAAAAATCTCCCTTGGGAGATTTTTTTTGGCGCGCAAATTTTTAAAAACATTGTATAATAGAAACATTATGGAAAGATTTTTGAATTTAGATTATTTTTTCTATTTAATCTATTCTTTTTTTGGTGATTTTTTTGGAGGAATTTCTTCTTTTTTGGGTTTTGATGGTTTTGGAAATTTAACCTCAGACTCTCAATCTGGTTTTTTCTATGCCTTAAGAGCCTATAATTCTAATTCAGGAGAATTTTCAGGTTTATTTGGAGCAGGTCTTGGAAAAGAAGGAGGTTACGCTATTTGCAGAGCTCCAGCTGGAGCTGATTCAGAAAGCTGGGGATTTTTTGATATGTTATCTAATTTTTTCATAAATCCTTATGATGGGCCATCTTTTTTTGAAATTTTTTTTGGGGGAATAAATTCTTTTTTTTATCTTTTTTTTCTGGTTTTCCTTATTTTAATAATTATTGTAAAACTTAAAGATAAAGAACTTGATGATTTAGAAGGGGAAGTTTTTGACACAATTTATATTAAAAAACAAAACTCTGTTGATGATAAAAAAAGTGAAAAATGGGAAGAAATAAAAGAGTTAATAAAAACTGAAAATCCTAATGATTGGAAAAATGCAATCATAGAAGCTGATAAATTATTATTTAAATCTTTGGACGACAATGGTTTTTCTGGAGAAACCCTTGGCGAGAAATTAAAAAATGGAAATTTTCAAACAATCAATGATGCTTGGGAAGCCCATAAGATTAGAAATAAAATTGCTCACGATGAGGATTTTATTTTAACAAACAGAGAAGCTAAAAAAACAATAGCACTTTACGGAAGAGTTTTTGGAGAATTTTATTATATTAAAAATTAAAATATGATTGTTATTAAAGAAGCTAAATTTGTAAAGGGTATTTTAGGATCAAATGAAATTTTAGAAATTAAAAAAAAACAAGTTGCTTTTTGGGGAAAATCAAATTCAGGAAAATCTTCTTTTATAAATTCAATTTTAGGAAGAGTTAACCTTGTAAAATCTTCGTCAAAACCCGGAAAGACAACTGAGATAAATTTTTTTGATATTTTTTTAGAAAAAAATAAAAAAGAAGAAAATATTTTTTTTGTGGATTTACCAGGATATGGATATGCAAAACTTTCAGATAAATTAAAAATAAAAATTCAAAAACTTCTAAACTGGTATTTGGAAGGGAAAGAAGTTTTCGAAAGATTAAATATTTTAATTGTTGATTCAAGAAGAGGTTTAACAGAATTTGATAAAATTTTACTTTCTTCTTTTAAAGAAAAAAAAGAAGATTTTTTAATAATTTTATCTAAAAGCGATAAGTTAAATCAAAAACAAAAAAGTCAGATTTTTCAAACAATGAAAAAAGAATTTTCAGAAGAAAATTTTTTATTTTATTCTGTTTTAAAAAACAAAGACAAGGAAAAAAATTTATTCTGGCAAAAGATTTTTTCATTTATCCACAGTTAAACATTGTTTTTTTCCACAGATTTATTATATAATTTGACAAGGCCCCGTAAGGGCTTTATATTTTATTTCTAAATTTTAGAAGTAATAATAATATATATTGTTATTAAAAATTAATTAAAAATATTTTATGATTAAAAATATTCAAAAAGGTTTTACATTGATAGAACTTTTAATTGTTATCGCAGTTATTGCGGTACTAGCTGGAATTGTTATCACAGCGGTTAACCCTGGAGATACAATAGACAATGCTAAAGATTCAAAAACACAAGCAAATTTAGCTAAATTACCTGTTGCGGCCACTATCTTTTATTCTAGCACTGACCCTTTCTCTTTTGATGGAGTTTGTACTAGTACTGATCCAGTTGGACTTGGTTTTACTCTTGAAACTACTGAAGAAAATGGTTTGGTTTGTAACGATACCGCAGACACATGGGTAGCTTATGGAAAATTAAATGTTGATTCAGAAACTACAGGTAATACAATTTACTATTGTGTTGACTCTACTGGTTTTTCTGGAGAGCGTGATGTAACTACTGTGACAGCAAATGCTGGCGACATAAGTTGTGATTTACTATAATATTAAGATATAGCTTTTAAACAAAAAACCCGTAAGGGTTTTTTGTTTTTTTAAATTAAATTTTGCAAATATTTTTATAAACAATTTTTTTAAAAGTGGAAAAGTATAAGAAATTTTTTCATTTTTCTGTTATATTTAAAATATGGAAAATTCAAAATTTATTAAAAAAAACAAAGGTTTAGTAATTTCAGAAATTTTAGTCATTGTGGCTTTAATTTTTATTATTTTTGGAATCACATATCTTGTTTTAGAAGTTAAAAAAACAGCGGAAAGAACCTCAGACTCAGCTATAGAACAATCTTTAAAAAATGCGCAGTCTATTGCTACACGAGATCTTATTTTTAAAAACAATGATGAAATTTGTGAAGATGGAAACATTCAAAGAATTTTAAATGTTAGAAATACCGCAGGGAAATGTTTTGATGGAAAAGATTTTTGGCTTTTTTATGCAGAAATTAAAAATGGAAATTTTTATTGTATAGACAATAAAGGAAGAGTGGGAGAAGTTTTTCAAGAGCCTAACGAAAATTCAAATTCTTGTTTATAGTTTTTTGGAATTTCTAGATTGAGATTTTAGAAAAATTGAAAAAAATGCGGGCCTCCGAAGGAGGCCCGCATTTTTTGTTTTAAAATTTTTTATTTTTACAAATATTTATTATTTGCAAAAACTTGTATTTTTATTTTTTTTATATAAAATAACACTTACAAAAACCAGAGAAAGTTGGTTGAAAATTTTTTGCGGATTTTTTAGGAAAAATATTTTTCCTAAAAAATCCGCAAAAAATTTTCTTAAACCCGACTTAGGCGACTATATACAAAATTTCTGGCTTTTTGGTTAACAAAAAGTTTTTATTTTTAAAAACAAAATTAAAAATATATTATGGCAATAACGAGAGAAAAAAAAGAAGAAGTAATGAAAAAAACTTCAGAGATACTTAAATCACCTTCCGCTGTTTTTGTTGGCTTTTCTGGAATTTCCGGAGAAGAAGCAAAAAAAATGCGAGCCGAAATGAAAGAAGAAGGAGTGAATTATTCTGTTGTTAAAAAAACGATCATAAAAAAAGCTGCCGAAAAATTTGATAGAAAAGGAGAAATGCCTCAACTTGATGGAGAAGTAGCCCTAGCTTACGGAGAAGATTTAACAGCTCCCGCAAGATTAGTAAAAAATTTTTCTAAAAATTATAATGAAAAAATTAAAATTTTAGGAGGAATTTTTGATGGAGACTTTAAGTCAAAAGAGCAAATGAGTGAAATCGCATCTATTCCAGGAATGAAAGAACTTCGTGGAATGTTTGTAAACATTATAAACTCACCAATTCAAAGGACCGCAGTTGTTTTAGGTCAAATAGCAGAAAAGAAATCTTAAAATTATTAATAAATTAATTAAAAAATATGTCAGACGAAGAAGTACAAAAAAATGAAGAAAATGTAGAAGAAACTACAGAAAATACTGAAGCGCCAGCTGAAGAGCAAAAAGTTGAAGAAGCTCCAGCTGAAACTGAAGAAAAAAAAGAAGAGCCTGAAACTGCTCCAGTTGAAGAAAAAGCAGAAGAAACAAAAGAAGTAGAAGTTCCAGAAAAATTCAAAAAAATTGTTGAGGAAATTGAAAAAATGCCTGTTTTAGAACTTAACGAACTTGTAAAAGTTTTTGAAGAAAAATTCGGAGTATCAGCAGCAGCTGTTGCAGTTGCAGGTGGAGGCGGAGCAGATGCCGGAGGAGCTGAAGAAAAATCAGAATTCGATGTTGAGCTAACAGATGTTGGAGCGTCAAAAGTTGGAGTAATCAAAGCTGTTAAACAAGCTCTTGGTTTAGGATTAAAAGAAGCCAAAGATCTTGTTGACGCTGCACCATCTGCTCTAAAAAAAGGAGCATCTAAAGATGAAGGAGAAGAAATTAAAAAACTTGTTGAAGAAGCTGGAGGAAAAGTTGAACTTAAATAATTTCAAAAAAATTTAATTTTAAAAAATTAAAAAAACAAAAAACTGCCTTGGCAGTTTTTTGTTTTTTTATTATAATTTTTCTGGTGCTAGAAATTTTTTAGAGAAAGGAAGAGATATGAAAAAGATTATTTTAGCAAGTTTGTTCTTATTTATTTTTCCAGCAAATGTTTTTGCTGATGAGGAAAATTCTGAAAACGGAATTTATTGGCAAGGTGTTTTTTGTGAAAACAAAATCACGGTTGGGCAGTGCAGGGAAAAAAGAAAAAAATTAATTTCTGACATTGCCAAAAAACAGGTCAGAAATTTAAGGATGTTCAAAACTCTGCAAAATCTTGCCGAGAAAAACAAGGAAGTTGGGCAGGATGTTTAGGCGCGGCCTCCGGAGGAGTTTTTTCAAGGGCTAGAGAGGTAGGTGAAAATATCAGAGATGGATTTTGTAAAAAAAATCCACAATCAAGATTTTGCACAAAAAAATAAAAAACAGAAAAGAAGAGTGAAAACATTTTCACTCTTTTTAAATTAAAAAGTAACTAACATCTTATTAATTATAAAAAATTTGACTTTGAATTTCAAAAAGTATAAAATGCCCCCTACATTTACATTTGTATTTTTGTAATTGTCGCTATTTGAAAATTAAATATTATATATGCAGAAAAATAAAATTTTAGAATTTTATTTATATAAAAAAAGTAAGAATGTAAAAAGTTTTTTTTATGTTCTCTTCAATTCTTTGTAAGAGTTTGATCCTAGCTCAGGATGAACGCTTGCTGTGTGGATAAGGCATGCAAGTCGAACGCCCCTCACAGAGGAGATTAATTATTTAGTCTCTTGTGTGAGGGGAGTGGCGAACGAGGTAGTAACACGTAGGATAACATACCCCTAAGTCAGGAATAACTGCGGGAAACCGTAGCTAATACCTGATACCTGCGTTTTCAATTCTAGACTAAATTTATTTAGTTTAGAATTGAGAACGTAGAAAAGATTTATCGCTTAGGGAATGGCCTGCGGGATATCAGCTTGTTGGTGAGGTAAAAGCTCACCAAGGCTACGACGTCTAGGGGAGGTGAGAGCCTGACCCCCACCGATGGGACTGAGACACGGCCCATACTCCTACGGGAGGCCGCAGTCGAGAATCTTCCGCAATGGACGAAAGTCTGACGGAGCGACACAGCGTGATCGATGAAGCCATTTTGGTGTAAAGATCTTTTATGAGTGAAGAAATTTATTGACATTAACTCATGAATAAGGGGCTGCTAATCACGTGCCAGCAGCAGCGGTAATACGTGAGCCCCGAGCGTTATCCGGAATTATTGGGCGTAAAGGGTCCGTAGGCTGTTTTATTAGTCTTTTGTTAAAGCACCGAGCTCAACTCGGGACAGGCAAAAGAAACGGTAAAACTAGAGGTAAGTAGAGGTGTGTGGAACTCATAGTGTAGGGGTGAAATCCGTTGATATTATGGGGAACACCAAAAGCGAAGGCAACACACTGGACTTATTCTGACGCTGAGGGACGAAACCTAGGGTAGCGAAGGGGATTAGATACCCCCGTAGTCCTAGGCCTAAACGATGCACATTAGCTTTTGAGGTAGTCAACTATCTCAGAGGCGAAGCTAACGCGTTAAATGTGCCGCCTGGGGAGTACGGCCGCAAGGCTAAAACTCAAAGGAATAGACGGGGACTCGCACAAGCGGTGGATCATGTGGCTTAATTCGATGATCCACGAAAAACCTTACCAAGACTAGAAATTATGTTCATGTCTTTTTAGAAATAAAAAGAATATCGGGCATAACAGGTGCTGCATGGTTGTCGTCAGTTCGTGGCTTGAGCTGTTCCGTTAAGTCGGGAAACGAACGCAACCCCCATCGATTGTTAAAACTGTCAATCGAGACTGCCTCGCCCAAAGTTTTTAATAAAATTGAAAATTTTGGGCGGGGAGGAAGGTGGGGATGACGCCAAATCAGCATGGCCCTCGATGTCTTGGGCTGCACACGTGATACAATGGGTATAACAACGGGTTGCCAACCAGTGATGGGGAGCTAATCCTTCAAATATATCCTAAGTTCGGATTGTAGGCTGCAACTCGCCTACATGAAGTTGGAATCGCTAGTAATCGCAGGTCAGATATACTGCGGTGAATATGTTCTCGAGTCTTGTACTCACCGCCCGTCAAGTCAAGGGAGCTGGGGGTACCCAAAGATCGTGCTAGACACGATCTAAGGTAAATTCAGTAACAGGGACTAAGTCGTAACAAGGCACGGCTAGCGGAAGCTGGTCGTGGATTATTTCAAAGATACACCAAAGGATTTTGGTATGAAATGTTGACTGTGTTTTGACACAAGACTATGGTTATAAAGTCTTAAAAGATAACTTGCTAATAGAAAGATATGCAATACTTCTGGGTTGGAAAGAACATAAAAAAGATTTTTTTCAAAAATTCCAAAAACTTACCTTTGTATATATTTATAATATTTTAATTTCAGATTTAAAAAGTGCGGGTCCTTTGGGCCCGCACTTTTTAATTTTTAACTTAGCTGAATTTTATTTTTTTGCTATAATTATTTTATTAAAAACTTAAATATTTAAAATATGAACAAAAACTTAAAAATTTTAGCTGGAATTATCATAATTATTTTAATAATTTGGGGAATTTCATCTATGAATAAAAAAGATTCAGGAAACTTAAACCTAGAAAATGAAACTATAAAAATCGGACTTATTTCACCTCTCTCAGGACCGTTAGCTTATCTAGGAGAACCAATATTAGAATCTTTTGATTTATATTATTCTGAGAATGATAATTATGAAATTATAGTAGAAGATGGAAAATGTGATACAAAAACAGCTTTATCTGCTGGGAATAAATTAATTTTTACAGACAAAATAGATCTTTTAATTTCAGGAGTTTGTAGTAATTCAACTCTCACTCTTGAAAAAATAGCAAAAGATAATGGAATTTTAATTTTTACCCCAATCTCTGCATCTTCTAAACTTTCTGGAGTTGGAGAACATTTTGCTAGAATTTCTTCTCCTACGAGTATAAGCTCGGTAAAAACGGCCGAAGTTTTAAAAGAAAAAGGGTTTAAAAATATTGTTGTAATGTTTGAAAATATTGAATACCCCAAAGGAGCAAAAAATGATTTAGTAAAATCTTTTGAAGATGAAAATCATAAAATACTCTCAGTGGAATCTTTTGGATATGGGCAAACAGATTTAAAAACCCAAGCCTTGTCTGCAACACTTAAAAAACCCGATGCAATAATTATATTTTCAATTTCACCAACAACCGCAAATCCTCTGGTTAATGAAATCAGAACTATCGATGAAAATATTCCAATAATTGGCAATGAAGTTTTTATGTCCTCTCAGATTATAGAAAAAGATGTTAACCAAGGTGTTAATTTTATTAGTTATCATCATGACGCTGAAGGCCAAAAATTTTCTGAATTTAAAAATTTGTTTTTTAAAAAATATGAAAAACAAATACAGCAAATTTATTATGGAGCAGCAGCATATGATTTAGCAAATTTAGTAGATTTATCTTTTAAAAAATGTGGCTTAGACAATGAATGTATTTCAGATTATTTTTATTCTCTTGAAAATTTTGATGGAGTTTCTGGAAAAATAAGTATAAACGAAGACGGAGATGCGGAGAGAGATTTTTCTTTATTTAAAATAGAAGATAAAAAATATAAATTAGTTCAGTAATTTAATTTTTTTATATTTTAATTTAAAAAAGTGCGGGCCCGAAGGGCCCGCACTTTTTTAAAATTTTTTTTAAAAATATTTCAAAATTTTTTAAGTTTTAATTTTCAAAAATTTAAAAATTATTTCGAGTTAGAAATTTCTTCTTGATTTTCAAGTTTTATAACATTTTGAGAATTTTCAGATCCAGCATAAAGCGTGAAAATTTTGACAGGCTCACTGCTTAAATTTTTTCCGTTATGAGGAAAATCTAAAGCTTCTAAAAAAGCATCTCCTTCTTTGTAAATTTTTTGACCTTCCTTTCCGTAATCGACCACAAGTTCGCCTTCCATAATATAACCAAAAAGAGGAGACTGGTGTAAGTGCCAGCCAGTTTCTGTTTCAGGTGATAAAGTTATAATGGCTGATGAAATTTTTGCAGAACTTTTTGTTGGGTAAGAAATTTCTTCTCCTAAAATTGTTTTATTACCTTCAAATAAATTTTCAACTAAAATTTTTTCTGAAATTTCAACACCATCTTTTACCATTTCATTTTTATAAACCTCATTTTTTTTACCAAGTATTAAAAAGATAATAAAAATAACTAGTATAAAAATTAAAATATTTTTCCAATTTTTTAAAATTTTTTCTTTTGTATTATTCATAACGATTTAATTATAATTTTTAAATTTTAAAAAACAAAATTTATTTTTATGCTAAAATTTATTGTATGAAAAATACTAAATTTATTTTTGTAACAGGAGGGGTTTGCTCTTCTTTAGGAAAGGGAATCGTGGCTTCTTCTTTGGCAGCTATTTTAAAATCTGGAAAGAAAAAAGTTTCCATAATGAAATTAGACCCGTATTTAAACGTCGATCCTGGAACAATGAGCCCAAGCCAACATGGGGAAGTTTTTGTTTTAGATGATGGATCAGAAACAGATCTTGATTTGGGTCACTACGAAAGATTTATAAATACTCCGCTCATTGGTGAAAGCTCTATCAGCTCTGGAAAAATCTACAAAGAAGTTTTAGAAGAAGAAAGAGAAGGAAAATATTTAGGAAAAACCATTCAAGTTGTTCCTCATATCACAAATAAAATAAAAGAAAAAATTAAAAAAGCAGCATTGCAAACAAAATCTGAAATTTTAATTGTGGAGCTTGGAGGAACAGTTGGAGATCTTGAAGGAGAACCTTTTTTAGAATCTTTAAGGCAACTTAAAAATGAATATGGAAAAAATTGTTTGTGTGCACACCTGACACTCCTCCCTTATTTAGAAAGCTCTAAAGAATTAAAAACAAAACCAACCCAACTTTCAATTTCAGAATTAAGAAAAAGAGGAATTTTGGCTGATATGATTTTTTGTAGATCAGACATGAAAATTACTGATGATCTTTTGGAAAAAATATCTTTTTTTTGCGATGTGGAAAAAGAAGCTGTCATTCCATCAGAAACAGCAGAGTCTATTTACGAAGTTCCTTTAAAATTTTTAAATTATGGAGTTGGCGATGTCTTAAACAAAAAATTAAATTTAAAGATTAAAAATTTCAATATGAATAACTGGAAAAAATTTGTAGATAAAATTTATAAATCAGAAAAAGAGGTTTTTGTAGGCATAGCTAAAAAATATAATAAATTAGACGATTCGTATATTTCTGTTGTAGAAGCTCTAAAGTCTGCAGGATTTTCTCAAAGTAAAAAAGTTAAAATAATTTCCATAGATACAGAAAAAATTGAAAAAAAAGATGTTGATGAAATTAAAAAATTAAAAAAAGTTTCAGGAATTGTTGTTCCGGGAGGTTTTGGAAAAAGGGGAATAGAAGGGAAAATAAAAATTGCAGAATATTGTAGAAAAAATAAAATACCATATTTAGGAATTTGTTTGGGCTCACACATTATGGCCATAGAATTTGCTAGAAATGTTTTAAAAATAAAAGACGCTACAAGTGAAGAATTTAATGAAAAATCAAAAAATAAAATTATTCACTTTATTCCAGAACAGAAAAATATTAGAAAAAAAGGAGCAACAATGAGGCTTGGAAAATTTTTATGTGAAATTTCTAAAAACACAAAAGCTTTTAAAATTTATAAAAAAGAAAAAACAGAAGAAAGACACAGGCATCGATACGAATTTAATAATAATTTTTTAGAAAATTTTTCTGGAACTGATTTTGTAGTTTCTGGAAAAAATCCAGAAAGTGGGCTGGTTGAGATTGTGGAAAATAAAAATCACCCTTTTATGATAGCTGTACAATTTCATCCTGAGTTTAAATCAAGACCTTTAAATCCACACCCACTTTTTTTTGAATTTATTAAAAAAATTAAATAATTTTCTGTTATACTTTTTTTATGGATATTTTTATACAGCTTATAGTAAATTCTTTAATTGCCGCAGCCTTGTATGCAATGATTGCTGTTGGTTTTAATATGGTTTACTCTGTCTCGAAATTTTTTGATTTAGCTTACGGAACAATTGCTGTTTTGGGTGCTTATTTTGTTTTTTATTTTTACAATCTTTTTCCAGATTTTTCACTTGTTGTTATAACAGCTGGCGGAATTTTTTTTGGAGGTTTTTTTTATTTTTTAATTCAAAAAATTTTTTATCAAAAATTCGAAGAGAGAAAATCTTCCAATGTTGTAATGCTCGTTGTTTCTTTAGGAATTATGACCATCACCCAAGCTTTAGTTGCTATTTTTTTTACTAGTCAATTCCAGACAATTTATTTAAACTTTGAGAGTAATTTTAAAATTTTAGGAGCTGTTATAACACCAATTCAGGTTATTTTAATTTTTTCATCTATTTTTGTATTTTTTTTAATATTTTTATTTTATAAGTTCACATCAATTGGGAAAAAAGCCAAAGCTTTAGCAGATGATCCTTTTATGTCAGAAATTGTGGGAATAAATACAAAAAGAATAAGAGCTATTATTTTTTTTATTGCAGGCGCCGTTGTTGCTTTTGCTGGAATCCTATCTTTTATGGATGTGGGAATTGAGCCAACTTCAGGTTTCACTTTTTTGTTAAATAGTGTGGCAGCTTTTATTATTGGCGGCCCTGGAAATTTTTTAGGATCTTTGGTAGGAGCTGTCATTATAGGTTTTGTGGAAAATTTTGGAGTATTTTTTATTTCAGGTCAGTGGAAAGAAGCTCTTACTTTTATTGTTTTAATTTTATTTTTAATTTTTAGACCAGATGGAATTTTTAAAAGTAAAAAACAGAATAAATAAAAAACATAACAAATATTTTTTACTTTTTTAACCTCAATAGACTTTTGTTTTTTTTTTTTTTTCTTTTATTTTTTTATTAAAAACTTAAATATTTAAAATATGAACAAAAACTTAAAAATTTTAGCTGGAATTATCATAATTATTTTAATAATCTGGGGAATTTCATCTATGAATGAAAAAGATTCAGGAAATTTAAATTCAGAAAATGAAACTATAAAAATAGGAGCAATTATGGGATTTACAGGAATAGCTAGCCAGTGGGCCGAACACCATAAAAATGCTATGGAATTAGCAGTAGATGAAATAAATAATTCTGGTGGTGTTTTGGGAAAAGAAATAGAGGTTTTTTTTGAAGATTCAAGGTCAGAATCAAAAGGAGCGGTATCTTCTTTTAACAAGCTTACCTTTTCTCATCCTGATGTTGATTTTGTTTTTGGAGAATTATGGAATTTCTTAGCTGGTCCAATTATACCGATCGCAAATGAAAAAAAAATAACAACAATTTCTCCATCGATAATAAATTCTTCCTTAGGAGATATCAATCTAGACAAATATTTCTTTACAGCAGGACACAGGGTAGAAAGCTACGAAAACCCATTAAATATGTTTTTTGAAAAAAACAAAGATTTAAAGAAAATTACTATCTTAAATTTAAATGACTCTTGGGGAACTCCTGTGGGAGATAAAGTTGAAGAAATTTCTAATAAAAATAACGTTGAGGTTGTTTTAAGGGATCAAGTTAGTATTGAGCTTTTTGATTACAGATCTAATGTTTTAAAAATTATAGCTGAAGAGCCAGATGTTGTCTTTGTAGCATCTTATGGATTCTTGGAAAGCCAGGTTGTTGAAATAATTAAAGAAAAAAACCCTGAAATTAAAATTATGACATCAAATGGTATATTTTTTGAAGAATTATCTAAAAAAATCCAACCATTTCATGAAGGAGTATTTTTTTTAGATTGGAAAAATGATGCTGAGTTTGAAGAAAAATATTTAGAAGAATATGGAATGTATCCAATGTTTGAATCTCAAAATTCTTACGAAACTGTAAATATTATTAAAAAAGCAATTGAAATTTCAAAAGGAGATCCTGATAAATACCTAGAAAGCTTAAAAAAAGTTAAATATCAAACCAAAAATAAATCTTACGATTTTTCTAAAGGAAATTTAGACTCAAATCGTTCAGAAGCAAGTTTGTTTAAAGTTGAAAATGGAGAAATTATTTTAGTTGAATAAAATTTTACACAGATAAAAAATAAAAAAATTGGCAAAGCCAATTTTTTTATTTTTTTAAACTTTTTCAAAAATGTTAAAATTTATTTAAGTTATGGAATATCTAATTCATATTTTAATTTTAATATCAATTTTTTCAATTTTAGGGATTACTCTTGATCTTGTTGTTGGATATACTGGCCAGCTAGCTATTAACCAGTCTGTTTTTTATGGAATTGGCGCATATTCTACAGCTATTTTGGCAACAACTTTTGAAATAAATTTTTTCTGGACTATTATTTTTGGAATTTTACTTTCAGCGACAGTTTCTTTTTTAGTGGGAATTATTTTAAATAGATTTTCTGGCGATATTTACGCTTTAGTTTCTTTTGGTTTTGCCATCATAATGCACGCTGTTTTTTTAAATTGGCAAACTCTTACAAACGGCCCCTTAGGAATTTCTGGAATTGGAAGGCCGGAGATTTTTGGTTTTGTCTTTTCTGAAAATTTATTTTTTTTATTTTTATCTATTTTTTTTCTTTTTGTAGTTTATTTTCTTTGTAAGATTTTAGTAAATTCTTCTTTCGGAAGAGCGTTAAAAGTTGTCAGGGAAGATGAACTTGTTTCTCAAATTTTTGGATACAAACCTGTAAATTATAAATTAGTAATTTTTATAATTTCTTCATCGCTTGCTTCAATTTCTGGAGCGTTATTTGCTTCTTATGTTAGTTTTATTGATCCATCATCTTTTATTTTATTAGAATCTATTTTTATTTTAACAATTATTATTGTAGGTGGAATTTCAAATATTAGAGGAGCTATTTTGGGAGCAATTATTTTAATTTTTTTGCCAGAAGCAATTCGCTTTATTGATTTACCAGCAGATATAGCGGCGCAATCTAGGCAAATTATTTATGGGATTTTACTTTTAGTTATGATGTATTTCAGACCAAAAGGTTTTTTAGGAAAATTTAGAATTTAAATTTTTTAAAAAATGTTAAAATTTATTTAAGTTATGGAAAATTCTAATATCACAATGCAGTCAGAAAAAATCTCTAAATCGTTTGGAGGAATAAAAGCAGTTAACAATTTAGATATAAAATTTTATAGTGGAAAAATTTTAGGCCTTGTTGGGCCAAATGGATCTGGAAAAACAACACTTGTAAATTTATTAACTGGAGTTTACACTATAGATTCTGGGAAGATAAAAATAGGGGATTCTTTTTTTTCAAAAATATTACCTAATAAAATTTTGTTTTATGGAATAACTAGAACTTTTCAGAAAATTAGATTAATAGAACAAATCTCTGTTTTAGAAAATATTGCCATGGTTGTTGCAAAAAAAGATATTATTTCAGCTATTTTTGAAAATAATAAAAAGTTTAATTTAAATAAATCTAAAGAAATTTTAAAAAAAGTTGGTCTTTTAGAAAAACAAAACGAAGCTGCAGAAAATTTATCTTACGGGCAAAGAAAACTTCTTGAAATCGGAAGGGTTTTAGCTACTAATTCCGAAATTTATTTTTTTGACGAGCCTTTTGCTGGACTTTCACCAAAAATGAGAGAAATAATTTCTGAAATAATTTTAGAATTAAAAGATCAGGGGAAAACAATAATTTTAATAGAACACGATATGGAAATAATAAAAAATTTATCAGATAAAATTTTTGTTTTAGCTGAGGGGAAAAAATTAAAATATGGAAAACCTGAAGAAGTTTTAAGTGATATGGAAGTTAAAAAAGCCTATCTTGGTTAAAAATAAATTATGGAAAAAAAACTAAAAAATAAAATAATTGAAACAAAAAATCTCTCTGTTAACTATGCTGGAGTTAAAGCTCTTTCCGATGTTTCTGCGTACTTTAAAGAAGAAAGTATTATAGGAATAATTGGTACAAATGGATCTGGAAAATCCACACTCTTAAAATCTATTTTTGGATTTACCCCAATTGTGGAAGGTGAAATTTTAAAAGACGGAAAAAAATACGATCTCTCACCTCACAAGTTAGTTGAAAGTAAAATTTCATTTGTTCCCCAAGGCCGTCAGATTTTTTCCTCTATGTCTGTTGAAGAAAATATTGAAATGGGAGCAGTTTCTATAAAAAATAAAAAAGAATATCAAGAAAATTTAACAGAAGTTTACAAAATATTTCCTTTTTTGGAAAAAAATAAAGACAAAATTTCAGCAGAACTTTCAGGCGGACAACAACAGCAATTAGCAATCGCAAGAGGACTTATAATTAAGCCAAGACTTTTACTTTTAGACGAGCCAACAATTGGCCTTTCCCCAGATATAGTCAAAGATGTTTTTAAAAAAATAAAAGAAATTAATCAAAAACAAAAAACAACTATTGTAATAGTGGAGCATAATTTAAAAACTCTTTTTGAAATAACGAAGCATATTTTTTTAATGGATAAAGGAATTTTAGTTGCAGAGGGTTCACCTAAAGAAATAAAAGATTCTGGTATTTTAGATAAAATATTTTTAGCTAATTAAAAAATAAAAAACGAAAAAAGGAGGATAAAATATAGAAACATAAACAAAAAGGGCGTGATAACTTCAACGTAAGCTGAAGGTTGAAAATTTTTCTTATCGTTCATATTTATTATTTTAGAAACACTTTTCCATTCTTCGTTTACAGGTTGAATAGGGAGTCTCTCTTCTATTTTTTTTAAATTTTTATATTTTTCAAAGTTCATTGCCTTGTAAGATTTCATAGCTCTGTACCAAAGATAAGAATTTAAAAAACCTACAGCGGAAGTTATTATTATTAAAAAAATAGAGTGTTTTTCTGCAATTACCACAGAAATAAAAGCAAAAAGTGCAGTATTTAAGGTAATATAAAATTGGGAAGTTTTTACTCTTCTTTCTGATACGGAAATTATCGTATTAAGATATGCTTTATACTGCTCTACAATTATTTTTTGTTCTTCGAGTTTTTCTAACATAAACTTATTATAACAAAAATATTTTTTTCGTGGTAAAATTTATTTATGAATTTTTTGACTAATTTAGA
This sequence comes from Candidatus Paceibacter sp., assembly GCA_014237915.1. Lineage (GTDB taxonomy): Bacteria > Patescibacteriota > Minisyncoccia > Phycocordibacterales > JABACC01. The sequence continues at coordinate 28,143 of JABACC010000005.1, read as the reverse complement.
GGAAAATATTGAAGGAAAAACTTTTTTAATTCGCTTAGATTTAAATGTTCCTATTTTAGAATTTGGAAAAATAGAAAATTTTTCTAGAATTGAAAAATCTTTGGAAAGCTTGAATTTTTTACAAGGAAAAAAAGCAAAAATAATAATAATTTCACATATTGGAAAAAATGGAGAACAAAATTTTTCTGAAGTTTCAAAATATTTTCAAGAAAAATTTCAAGATAAATTTTTTTTTGATGAAAAAACTTTTGATGATTTTTCTGAAAAAAAAATCGGAGAGTTAAAAGAGAAGATTTTTAAAAAAAATGGTGGAGATATTTTACTTTTAGACAATTTAAGAGCTTCAGAGCTCGAGCTTAAAAATGATTCAGTTTTTGCTGAAAAAATTTCTTCTTTGGCAGATTTTTATGTAAACGATGCTTTTTCTGTTTCGCACAGAATTCATTCTTCTGTTTCTTCTTTGCCAATTTTTTTTCAAAAAGAAAAATCATATGCTGGAATTTTGTTTAAAAAAGAGTATAAGAATTTAAAAAAAGCTCTTGAGGAAGAAAATAAAAAAATTTTAATTTTGGGAGGCTCAAAAATAAAAACAAAATTTCCTCTTTTAAAAAAAGCTGTAGAAAATTTTGACTATATTTTCTTAGGAGGAGCAATTTTGAATGATTATTTAAAAAGTCAAAATTTTGAAGTAGGAAAATCACGTTGTTCTGAAAATAATTTTTCTACTGATTTTTTAAAAAAAAGCGGAAAAATTATTTTGCCAGAAAAATTAATTGTAGAAGATGGGGACGGAGAAAAAAAAGTCAGGAAAATAAATGAAGTTTTACCTGATGATAAAATTTTTGATAACGATTTTGGAAAAAAAGGGAAGGATTTTTCTAAGTTTATTTTTTTTTGGAATGGCCCCTTGGGAGTTTACGAAAAAGGGTATTCAGAGGGAAGTTTGAATTTGTTTAAAAATTTAGAAGAAAAAAATAAAATAATTTTAGGAGGGGGGAACTCTGTTTCAATGTTTGAAAAATTTGAACTTTTGGATAAATTTGATTTTGTTTCAACAGCTGGAGGAGCAATGCTTTACTTTTTAGAAAAAAAAACTCTTCCTGGAATTGAAGCTTTGGAGTATTAAAAAATGATGATAAGGAAAAAAGGGTGCAAAATGCCGAAGGCATTTTGCACCCTTTTTGTTATAATAAAAAAATGTCAGAAATAAAAAATGAAGCTTTGGCTCTTAAAAAATATGATAGATTAGCAAATTATTTTTCTGTTGCTCAAATTTTTTTAAGAGATAATTTTTTTTTAGATAGAAAACTAAAAAAAGAAGATATTAAAAAAAGACTTTTAGGGCATTGGGGAACCTGCCCTGGAATTTCCTTTGTTTATGGTCAAACAAACAGGCAAATTTTGAAAAATCCAGAATTAGATTTTTTATACACAGTGGGCCCAGGGCACGGATTTCCAGCTTTTCAATCAGGGCTTTTTTTAGAAAAATCGCTTTCACATTTTTCTCCTGAAAAAATTCCATATTCTAAAAAAGGAGCAGAAGAAATAATTGAAAATTTTTCCACTCCCTACGGCTACCCTTCACATTTAAACCCAGAAGCCCCCGGAACTATTGTTGAGGGAGGTGAGCTTGGGTACTCTTTATCTATTGCTGCAGGATCTGTGATGGATCAAAAAAATTTAATAAATGTTTGTTTAATTGGAGACGGGGAGGCTGAAACAGGGGCACTTTCTGCATCTTGGAATTTTAATAAAATTTTATCATCGAAAAATGACGGAGCTGTTTTACCAGTTTTGCATTTAAACGGCTATAAAATTTCAGGTCCAACTTTTTTTGGAAGAATGAAAGATTCTGAAATTAAAAAATATTTTGAAGGTTTAGGCTTTAGAGTTTTTTTTATTGATTCAGAAAAGAAAAAAAATTTTTATGTTAGAGGAATTGAAATTTTCGATAAAGCACTTTTGCAAATAAAAAGAGTGCAAAAAAGAGCCAGGGAAGAGAAAAGCCAGTTAAAACCAAAATGGCCAATAATTATTTTAAAAACTCCAAAAGGAATGGGAGCACCAGAATTTTTTGATGATAAAAAAATTGTTGGAAATCACACATCACATCAAATTGTTTTTGAAAATGTTAAAGAAAATAAAGAGCAATTAGAAGCGCTTGAAAATTGGCTAAAATCTTACAAAGCAGAAGAGCTAATTTCTTTTTCTGATTCTGGAGAAATCATTTTAGATGAAGACTTGAAAAAAGTTCTGCCTCCAGAAGGAAAGTCTATTGGAACACAAAAAAAATCTTTAGGTGGGGAAGTGAAAAAAGATTTAATTTTGCCAGGTTTTGAGCGATTTTTTGCTCCGCAAAAAATCGCTCAAAACGAAGGAGAAGACTCAATGTTTCTTTTAGGAAAATATTTAGCCGAGGTTTTTGAAAAAAATCCGGAAAATTTTAGAATTTTTTGCCCCGATGAAACAGATTCAAACCACTTAACAGAAATTTTCAAAAAAACGAGCAGAGCTTGGCAAATGCCAATCAAAGGCCACGATGACAGACTTGCAACAGATGGAAAAGTTGTAGAAGCGCTTTCAGAACATATGCTTTTTGGAATGTTATGGGGCTATGTTATTTCTGGGAGATTTGGTTTTTTTGTAAGTTATGAAGCTTTTGCGGAAATAATTTCTTCAATGGCAGACCAATATGTAAAATTTATAAAAATTTCAAAAAGAACAAATTTTAGAAAACCAGTTTCGTCTTTAAATATTATTTTGTCTTCACTTTTGGAAAGACAAGATCACAACGGATTTTCTCACCAAAACCCTTCTTTTATCGCAGGGTCTTTAGACAGAGATTTAGATATTGTAAATGTTTATTTTCCAGCTGATAAAAATTTAACACTTTTGGCGGGAGAAAAAGTTTTAAAAAGTGAAAATAAATTAAATGTTTTAGTTGTAGGAAAAAAAATGAAAAGAATTTGGCTCGATGAAAAACAAGCAAAAAAACAAGCAGAGGACGAAATAATGATTTGGGAAAATTTTTCAGATGAAAATCCAGATTTAGTAATGGTTTCGGTGGGGGATTATGTTACAGAAGAGTCAGTTGTGGGGCTTAAACTTTTTAGAGAAAATTTTTCAGAAATAAAAGTTCGTTTTGTAAATATTTTCAGGTTAAATTGTTTGGCTGAAAATAGCACTGGAGGTTTTTCAAAAGAAGAAATTTTGGAAAATTTTCTAACAAAAGAAAAAGGAATTTTATTTAATTTTCACGGATATTCTTCAACTATAAAAAAATTACTTTTTGATTACGATTTAACAAAAAGAATTATTATAAATGGTTACAAAGAGGAAGGTTCAACAACTTCGCCTTTTGATATGCTGGCTCGCTCAGGGCTTTCAAGATTTTCATTTGTAGAAAACCTTTCAAGACTTGCCAAAAATCAAGGTTTAATTCCAGAGGAAAAATATCAGGAAATTGCAAAAAAAATGCAAGAAAAAGAAGAAGAAATTAAAAAATACAACATAGAAGAAAAAGATGATCCAGACGAGATAAAAAATTGGGAAATTTAATTTTAAAAAATAAATATATTTATAAAAAAAAAAAGCACTTAAAGCACTGACACTTTTCAGATCCTTTTCCTCTTAATACATTTTTTATTATACAAAAATTTTAAAAAAAATGCCAAATTTTTTTTTGCGGACTTGGTGGATTTTGCTCCGCAAAATCCACCCTAAAAACCCAGCTAAATATTTTTTGTGAAATTTTTTTGATTTGTGTATTACAAAAGTATATAATGTATTATATGTAAAATTTTTTGCATAAGTTATTAATTAAATTAAATATAAATGACAAGATCTGATAAAAATTTAAAAAAAATTTTTTCAAAATCCGAAAGGTCTAAAATATTTTCAGATAGAAAAAATTTTAATAAATTTAGGTTTTGAGAAAATACCAGCAAAGGGAAGTCATGTTAAATTTAAACATTACAAACTTAAAAACGATATAATAATTCCTATCCACCATAAAGAATGCAAGCCTCAATATAAAGAAATTGTATCTAAAATAATTAAAGAAAAAATACTTTAAATAAAAAATAAAAAACAAAAAACAAATAATAATATGAAAAAAATTAAAAATACAATAAGTGTTAATGGAAAAAAATATGAATACACCCTAAAGGAAAATAAAAAAAATAACTTAGTTTATGTTGAATGTGATGGAGCAAAAATAGCTCAAGATTTTTTGAAAGAAGATATTGCTAATTTAATTTTGAATTTACCAAATTTAATTTTGGCAGAAAAAGAATATTCTAAAAAAACATCGGAAGTTATTCAGTTTAGAGTAACACCAAAAACAAAAAGAGACATTGAGAAAAAAGCCTTAAAGGAGGGATTTGATTCAGTTTCTTCTTATATAAGAAAGCAAATATTATCTTTTTAGTTTTTTTAAAAACTTAATAAAAAACCTAAAAATCTACTTCCAAATTTCCAGCTAAATATTTTTTTGAGCTTGACATTAGGAATTTTTTAAATTTTGTGTAAGATATTCTTATAGATAAATATTAAATTTATTTAAGTGAAACTATAATTTTGTATTAGTTTTAACAAATTATTAAAAAAAAAAAATGAGCGCAGCTTCGCTGCGCTCCCCAAAACCCAAAGGTCTTGGTAAGAAAAAAGACAACACTCAAAAAGCATGAATGCAGAACAACTCAAAAATCAAATAAAAACTAATATAATGGAAATTGAAAATTTTAATTAAAATAAAAAAATGAATGATGGAGATGAAAAAAAATATATAGACAATAAAAATCTTGATAAAATTTATGTTAGCAAAAGAATAGCAAGTGAAAATCCTGATGGCAGTCATAATAATATTAGATATGTCTCTAAAGTTATAGACTCAGAGAAATATATATCTTTTTTTAAAAAAAAAGATGAAGTACAATTAAGGCTAACTTCTGGCGGGAGACAAGAGGTTTTAGCAAAAACTTTAGAGGATTCTAATGGTATATATTGTTTAACTTTACAAAAATTTACCTCGAAAACAGGTAGCCCACATAAAATATATTTTTCTTTTGTTGGGGAAGAAATTAAAAAATTAAAAAATTTTTTAGATAACATACCTTTAATTAAATTTTCCGAAAATATTAATAAATTTAATATTTACGACCAAAATATAGAGTAATTAAAAAACTTAATAAAAGAAAAACCAATTTTGATTAAAACCCTAATGGAGAAAGAACATATAACAGATGAAGACATTATAAACATTGCTTATAGAAAAGAGAAGCTTAAAGAATTTAAAAAAAATTTAGAAGATAAAGATTTTAATGAGGGTAAATGGCAAGTTTTTTTTAAAAAAAATGAATGGATTTTTGGCTTTAATTTGGACTATCAATATTTAAATATCATAAAAAGAGAACAATCATTGGGAGATGGTAAGGGCAATAATCCAAGAACAGATTATTTGTGTGAAATTAATAATTTTACATTATTAATAGAGCTAAAAACTCATGAAACAGAATTATTTGGAAACTCCACAAACAGATCTGGAGCTTGGAAGTTAAGCACTAATTTAATGGATGCATTTTCTCAAATACTTGAACAAAAAGCAGAATGGCAAATAAAGGGGGAAAAAGAAAATATAAAGCAAAGAACAAGGGACCCTAAAGCAATTTTAATAATAGGAAATAAGAAGAAAGAGCTTTTAGAGGAGGAAGATGAATTAATTAGAAAAACAAAAAATGACACATTTGAGTTATTTAGAAGAGATTCTAGAAATATAGAGATTATTACTTTTGATGAACTTTATGAGAGAGCTAAGTATATTTTAGAAAAAAATGAAAAGAAAAGTTAGACAAAAGAATAAGGTGCCTGATGGGTGGGAGATTAAAAAACCTGAAGAAGTTCCCAAGATTAATTCTAGAAGAACAAATATAAAAAAAATAGAATTTAATTTTCTTAAATAGATTTAGAAAAACATTTAAAGTTTCCTAAATTTCCATCAATTCTTTTTTATGATAAAATGTAAAAAAGCTTAGTATTTTTAGTAAAAATTAAAATAAAAATGGGTAAATTATTTAAAGATAAAAAAAGTTGGAACAGTGATAAAAAAACATTTAAATTTATAGATTTGTTTTGTGGTATCGGAGGCACAAGAATTCCATTTGAAGAACTCGGAGGTCAATCAGTTTTTAGCTCAGATATAGATAAATTTGCACAAGAAACTTATCAAGAAAATTTTGATGAGATACCCTGTGGAGATATTACAGAAATTAATGCTGAAGACATACCAAACTTTGACGTCCTTCTTGCAGGTTTTCCATGCCAACCTTTTTCTAATGCCGGTCTCAGGGGAGGTTTTAACGATACAAGGGGAACACTTTATTTTGACATAGAAAGAATTTTAAAAAAACACTTACCTAAGGCAATTCTTTTGGAGAACGTTAAGGGTTTTAAAGGTCATGATGGAGGAAGAACCTTTAAGGCAGTCAGAGAATCTTTAGAAAATTTAGGCTATAAAGTTTTTACGGAAGTTTTAAACGCAAAAGATTTTGGAGTGCCTCAGAATAGAGAGAGAATATATATCGTTGGCTTTTTAAATAAAAACATAGATTTTAAATTTCCTAAAAAAGTAGATAAAAAGGTTGTAGTTGGAGATATTTTAGAAAAAGGCAATTTAAGCGATAAGTATACTTTATCTGATAAATTATGGGCAGGACACAAAAGAAGAAAAAAAGAACATAGAGAAAAAGGAAATGGTTTTGGATACTCAATGTTTAATGAAAAATCAGAGTATACGAGCACAATAAGTGCTAGGTATTACAAAGATGGATCTGAAATTTTAATAGAACAGAAAAATAAAAATCCAAGAAAATTAACACCCAAAGAAGCTTTAAGATTGCAAGGGTTCCCTGATGATTATCTTATGCCTGTAAGCGACACTCAAGGCTATAAACAATGTGGTAATAGTGTAGCTGTTCCGGTAGTAAGAGCTACTGCTAAAGAAATTGTTAAAAATTTAAATTAGAAATATTTTTATGAGTAATAATAAATTAGAAATCAATAAAAATAAATATAATATAAATTTGAAGTTTTATTTTTTTCTAAAACATTTAGTAAAAGTTAAATTAACAGACACTCAAACAAAGAATATTTTAGAAAAAATTTCTTTATACAATAAAGTTAATTTTGATGAAAAACTAAAAAACATTACTGATTTTTTAGAAGATAATTTGAAGGATGGATCTGATAAAAAAAATAAAATTTTATTAATTTTTTCAGAAATAAATAACAATAAGGATTTTAATTTATTTTTATTCTCTTTAAAGTTGTACTCTATTAAAGATCTGCTTTTACAAGAGGCTAAAACTAAAAATTTATTTGACATATCAAAACTTGATAAATTAAACCCTCTTTCTTTGGAGTACGATAAGATTACAACTTATAGTCCATACTCTACCAGAGTTAATGGCGCCTTATTATCTTTATTGTTTTTCAATAAATTAGAAAATAATGAGTCTATTTTTTTAAGTAAAACCTCGGATTTATTTATTAGAGAACTTTCTAAACAAGCATTAAGTTTGAAGAAATACGGGGTTGAGCCTAATCAAATTTTTATGCTTATGTTTAATGAGAGTATAAATCAATCAATAATATCTGATTCAGGAAGTAATTATGAGGATAGAATAAAGTCAACACTTATTAAAACAGGATTAAAGTCAGAAAATATTCATAAAATGCATGACAAGAATAATACTTCAACAGAATTTGATTTCTTCTTCGAGTTAAGCGGAAAAACTTATGGAATAGGAGCAAAAAGAACACTGAGGGAAAGATATAAGCAATTTATAAAAACTACTCAAATGTCAAAGCTTGATGTTATGATAGAAATAACATTAGGAACTGATGTAAGAAAAAATATTGCTGAAGCAATAGTTAAGCACGGAGTATTTTTATTTGTGGCTGATGAAGTCTACGATGAAAAAGTTTTTTTAAAAAAGATCAAGGGTGTTTATCCATCAAGAGATTTTAATTTAAAAACTTTAAGGAATTTAAATAAGTTATAATAAAAAAATGAAAAATATCTTAATTGTAAATTCAGGATCTGCTACCACAAAATATAAAGTTTTTGAAAAAAGCGGGAAAATTTTAGATGAGAAAAACTTTTCTTTAAAAGAAAAAAAAGCGGAAAATAATTTTTTGAAAAATTTAAAAAATATTGAAAAAATTGGTTTTCGTGTTGTTCACGGAGGCGTTTTGTCTAAAACTTCAAAAATAGACAAAAAAGTTTTAGATCAAATTAAAAAATTTTTGCCATACGCTCCAATTCACAACCAAGCTTTTTTAGAAAAATTTTTTCAAATTGAAAAAATTTTTCTAAAAAAAATAAAAAAATACGCGGTTTTTGACACGCATTTTCATTCTGAAATTGAAAAAGAAAATTTTATTTTGCCAATCGATCAAAAAATTGCAGAAAAAAATTCTCTGCGAAGATACGGCTTTCACGGAATTTCAAACTCTTCAGTTTTGAAAAAATTTATTTTAAAAAATAAAATAAAAAATTTAAATAAAGAAAAAATAATAATCGTGCATTTGGGCGGAGGATCTTCCGTGACCGCAGTTTCAAGAGGATTTTCAATTTATAATTCGATGGGGCTTACACCACTTTCTGGAATTATGGGAAAAACTCGTTCGGGGAGTATTGATCCTGATATTTTTGCAGTTTTAAACCTGCCAAAAGAAAAAATATCAGAAAAACTTTCTTTTTCTTCTGGGTTTTTAGGGTTAACCGGAAGTTTAGACACAAAAAAAATTATAGAAAAAGCTAAAAAAAATAAAAATTCTAAAGAAAACACAGCTTATACTTTTTATCAAAAATCTATAATCAAAGAAATTTTATATTGCGAATATCTGCTTAAAGGAGTGGATTTTATTATTTTTTCTGGAGGAATAGGTTTTAACAATAAATATTTATTAAACGATATTAAAAAACAATTAAATTTTTTAGACATTAAAAAAGAAAATTTCTTAAAAATAGACTCAAACGAAGAGCAGGAAATTTTTGAACAAATAAAAAATTTATAAAAATTTTATTTTATTTTTAAATCAAGATAAATATCTTCAAGCGCTTTAACTGCATCACCCATTGCAATATTGTTTTGATGATATAAAACATCTGTGCAATCACCAGCTGCCCAAACTCCAGCAAGAGAAGTTTTTTGATTTTTACAATCAATTTCAATTTTTCCCCATTTATTTTTTTGCAAAAAATTTTCTTCTAAAAAATCAAGAGAGGGAACAGCGCCAATTTCTACAAAAACTCCTGAAACTTTTTTTGTAATTTTTTCTTCACCATTTTCTCCATTAACAATATAATCTATTTCTTCAACAAATTTTTCGCCTCTGATTTCTGTAACCTGAGCGTTTGTAAGCGCGCTTACATTTTCATTTTCTAAAACTTTTTCTATTGTTGTAGGATCAGCCTTGAAAGCTTCTCCTCTTTGTAAAACTAAAACAGATTTACAATAAGCCATTAACTGCGAAGCTGTTTCAAAACCAGAATTTCCACCACCAACAACAACAACATCTTTATCTTTAAAAAATGGCCCGTCGCAAGAAGCGCAGTAGGTGAGCCCTTTGTGTTCAAAAACATCTGCGCCTTTTGCTGGAAGTTTTTTTCTTCTACTTCCTGAAGTTATTAAAATTTTCTTTGATTTAAATTCTCCAGCTTTTGTTTTAACAGAAAAATCTCCGTTGTTTCCTGAAATTTTTTCTACCCAAACATTTTCTTTTATAACCAAATCCTCACTTTCGTATTTTTTGATATGATTTTTTAATCTTTTTGCAAGTTCGATTCCTGAAACAACCTCGTCACCTATCCAGTTTTCAATTCCCAAAGAAACGATTGATTGCCCCCCAATTTCTTTTGTTAAAAAAAGAGTTTTTATATTTTTACGAGCAGCATAAACTCCTGCTGCAATTCCAGCTGGCCCGCCACCAATTATTATTAAATCGAACATATTTTAAATTTTAAATTAATTTTTAATCTTTTCTTCTTCTGAAAAAATTTGGGAAAGAAGAAAAAATATCTTTTTCATCTTCTTCTTTTTCGTCTTCCTCTAAAAAAACTATTTCCTCATCTTCGGGATTTTCAATATTTTTTTTGATAGCTTTTGGTTTTTTAAAAGAAAGACCAAAAGCTTCACCTTCTAAATTTTCTTCACTTGAATCTCCTTCAAAACGAGAAGCCACAACAATAACTTTTATTTCTCCTTTTCTAAGCTTTGAATTTTTAACTGTTCCAAACTTGATTATTGCGTCAGGATGAGCTTCTTTTGTGATTGATTCTGCAATTTGAGAAATTTCAGACATTTTTAAATCGTCTCCGGATGAAATTATTGAAAATAAAATTGCTTGAGACCCTGAAGTGGAAGTTTCTATTAAAGGGGAGTTTATAGCAAGCTCTGAGGCTGCTGAAGCCCTGTTTTTTCCTCTTGCTGAACCAATTCCAATAAGAGCAATTCCAGAGTTTTCTAAAACAGTTTTAATATCTGCGTAATCTATATTTATTCTTCCTGGTTTTGTAATTAAGTCTGAAATTCCTTCAACTGCTTGGCGCAAAATTTCATCAGAAAGAGCAAAAGCTTCGTCCATTGAAGCGTCTTCTCCGACTGCTTCTAAAATTCTGTCGTTTTCTATAACTATGTAAGAGTCAACATATTTTGAAAGTTCTGAAATTCCTTCTTCAGCAAGCTCTAATCTTTTTTTCCCCTCAAAAGAAAATGGTTTTGTAACAACCGCGATTGTTAAAATTCCCATTTCTTTAGCAATTGACGCAACAACCGGAGTAGCTCCTGTTCCTGTTCCTCCTCCCATTCCACCTGTTAAAAATACCATTTGAGAATCTTTCAAAGAATTTGCGATTTCTTCTTTTGTTTCTAAAGCTGCTTTTTTTCCAACTTTTGGATCCATTCCTGTTCCAGCTCCTTCTGTAAGATTTTTTCCGATATGAACTTTTTTTGTGGCTTTTGACTGATTTAAATCTTGAGCATCTGTATTTATAACAACAAATTTTATTCCTTTGATGTCTTTTTTAATCATGTAGTTTGTGGCGTTTTTTCCAGAACCTCCAATTCCTACAACTTTTATTTTTGGAAGATTTACAACTTCTTTATTTATTTTTATGCTTTCAGATCTTTTAACAACCATTGGTTTTTTTAAAACTTTTTTTGATAAAGTTTTTTTTACATTTTTATTTTTTTTAGTATTTTTCATCGTGTTTTTAAATTAATTCTATATTTTTAAATAATAACAAAGTTTTATTTTTTTACAAAACTTTAAACAAAGTTTATTAATTTTTTACCGTATGAAATATAGAGAGGATGTTTAGGCTCGCCCAGTTTTGTAATTTCAAAAGCTTTTGTTTTTATTTTCTTTTCTTTAAAAATATTTTTTATTTCTTCTGAGCGATTTAAAAAACTGCCGTGATTTCCCCAAGCACAAATTATATTTTTGTTATTTTTTAAAGTTTTTAAAATTGTTTTGTCGTTTAAAATACCAACTGGATTTTTTGTAGTTTTTAAATTTTTTGGTTCGGTACTTCGAAAAGCAAATAAATTTAAAACAATAAAACCATCAAATTTTTTATTTAATGCGTGGTTTTGACACCTTAAAACGGTGGGATCGTTTGTTTTTTCGTCAGCCGTGGAAGGATTTAACATTATAAAAACTAAAAAGCTTTTTGGATTTTCCTTAAAACTTCTTTCTAAATAGTAGCGGTATTTTTTGCAGGAAGAAAAAATGCACTTGTTTTTATATTCTTTTGGAACGATTATTTTCATTTTTTAATTTTAGCATAATTTTATCTTTAGGTTTTTTTAGAAAAATTAGTTATGATTTTTTTAACTAAAATTTTATGAAAGAAAAAATTTCAAAATCACATACAACTTTAATAGAGCCTGCAGAAAAAATTATTAAAAAAATTTCAAAATTAGAAGAGGTAAAAAAAATTACCCTTGGGCCGATAGTTTCTGTTAAAAATAAAAATTCTAAAAAAATAAGAGCAAAGCTTAAAAAAAATAAAACCTCTCTGGAATTAAAAGTGGTGGGAAATTTTTCTGTGCAAACTTTTTATATTTTTTCTGAAAAACTTGATTTAGCAGAAAGAGAGATTTTGGAAATTTTGGAAAAGTAGGAGGGAAGAGGAGAAAGGGTGAAAAATCCCGAAGGGATTTTTCACCCTTTCGTTTTTTTTCATTTTTCAAACTTTTTACATTCCAATGTCTTTTAAAACCTTGATTTCAAATTCGGTGGCTCCTAAATAACCTTTTCCAACCAAATATGCCTCAATTTTTTTGTCGTATCCAGAAAAAATTCCAATAGCCACTAAAACAAAAATAATTCCTAAAATTTTTTTAAACCATCCGTTTGGGTTTGAAAGATTAATCATTTTTCTAAAAACTCCCTTACTTGCATAAGCCACCAAAAACATAACCAAAGAAACCCCTAAACAAAAAGCTAGTAAATTTATAAAACCAACATAAAAACTCTCAGGTAAAACCGTCGCTAAAATTATAAAATAAGTTGGCGAGCAGGTGGAAAAAATTGGCCCCAAAGATAAACCTAAAATTATTTGGGAAGATAAATTATTTTTTTTTGAAAGAGAAAAAATATTTATTTTTTTGTTTTGGTTTTTGTTTGTTGGAATTATTTTTTTTAAAAATTTTTTGATTTCGTGAAGTATTTTTGCCCAAGTTTGAGGAAAAAGAAAGTGAAAAGAAAAAACTAAGATTATTGTGGCTGAAAAATTTTTCCAAAAATTTTCAGAAAAGCCTAAAGTGTCAGCTCCAGTTTTTAAAAGCAGAGAAATAAAAATTATAGAAATACACAAAGATAAAATAATGGCGATAATTTTCTTGTTTGATTTTTCAATTGCACCTGAGCCAATAACAATTGGCAAAACAGGCAAAACACAAGGAGTTAAAATTGTTAGCGCTCCAGCTAAAAAAGATAAAGCTAAAAGATCCATTTTATTTTAAGCTGTCGATTAAATCTTCTATTGAAAAAACATTTCTTAAAATATTTATTTTTTCTCCATTTTGGTCAACCTGAACAAGAGTGTGTTGGTGGAAAACTTCATATTTTTCTCTTAGATCTTTTTCTTTGTCATAGTCTGCTGTGATAATTACTAAATCGTTTGGAATAACATTTACATTTTCTGAAATACTTCTTTTTAAAATTTGGCAAGAAGGACACCAAACTGCAGAGAAATTTATAATTATTTTTTTCCCTTCAAATTTAGAAAAATCTAAAGCCTCAGAATATTCAAAAACATTTTCCTCAGGAATACTTTCAAAAGAAAATTCATCTGCTTTTGGAGAATTTTCAGTTTCTGAATCTTCTTGGCTTACATGAGCAGACACGACATCTTTTTCAGTATTTGAAAAATAAATTAATCCTATTATGATTAAAATTATAATTATTGTTGGAATTAAAATTTTTTTATTTTGGTTTTTCATATTTTGATATTATATCAGATTAAAATGTTCAAGAGAAAAAAAGCTACTTTATAAATAAATGGAAAGAAAAAAATAAAAGCAATTAAGATAATAAAAAATATCATTGTATTTTTTTCAAAAAAATTTCTAAATTTTAAATAATTTTTTGTAGGAAGAAAATAATATAAAATTTTTGAGCCATCGAGTGGAGGAACGGGAATTAAATTAAAAATAGCTAAAATAAAATTTATTAAAATTGAATATTCTAATATTTCAAAAGTTAGAGGATTTGAAAATTCTAAAAAATTTAAAATATGAAAAATTATGGAAAAAATAATTGCTAAAAAAATATTTGAAAGAGGGCCAGCAAAAGCGACCAACGCTTCTTGAGCTTTTCTGGAAAATTTTGGATGGGAAAAATTTAACGGGTTGTAGGGGACTGGTTTTGCAAAAGCAAGCAAAAAACCTCCCAAAGAAGATAAAATAGGTAAAATTATTGAACCAAAAAAATCTAAATGAGAAATTGGGTTTAAAGTTAGCCTGCCAGAATTTTCAGCTGTGGGATCGCCAAAATATAAAGCTGTGTAGCCATGAGCTAGTTCATGAATAATAGCTGAGAAAATTAATATGAAAATTATGGCAATAATAATAGTAGGATCCATTTTTCCATTATAACAAAAATAAAATTTTTTTTAAAAAATTTAAAAATAAGCTTGATTAAAGATTTTTTTTTTGTTAAAATTCTCTCAATTAAATTTATTTTATTATGGCTAAAAAATGTGAAATAACAGGAAAAGACTCACAAGTTGGAGGAAGATACTCTAACCGTGTTCGTGCTACCCAATATAATCCTTGTGGGAAAAAAAGAAGAAAAGCTAATTTGCAAAAAAAGAAAGTTTTTGTTCCAGAAACTGGAAAAACTTACAAGATGATACTTTCTACAAAAGCGATTAAAACTATTGCAAAAAATGGAGCTTATTCTGTTTTGAAAAAAGCAAAAATTATCAAATAAGATTTTGAAAATTTAGGGCGCAAAAAAAATGAGGCTAAAGCCTCATTTTTTTTGCGCCCTAAATTTTCCGTATTTTTCCTAAAATTTCAATAAATTATTTATTTATCAGTCTATCAATTCTATTTATTTCTCTTGGAAACAAAGTAGCTTTTTTAACGTTATCAAGTCCAACAATTTTTTGAGTAACTCTTTCAAGTCCAAAACCAATTCCACCGTGAGGAGGAAGACCAGTTTTAAAAGCTTGAAGATAAAATTCAAAATCTTCTGGTTTTAAGTTTTTCGTTTTTAATCCTTCTAGTAAATTTTCATAATTGTGCCTTCTTTGGCCTCCAGAAACAATTTCCACCCCTTTAAAAATTGCATCAAAGGATTTTGTAAAACCTCTGTTTTCTGAATCCTCCATCGCATAAAAAGGTCTTTTCGAAACTGGATAATGAGTAACATACAATAAATCAGAATTAAATTTTTCTTTCACATAGCTCGATAAAAGTTTTTCATGTTCTGGCTCTAAATCTGGTTCACCGATAACATTTTCTTGATTTAGCTCTTTTTCCAAAATTTCCTGAGCTTCCAAAAGAGTATAAGTTGGAATTTTATCTGGAATTTCTAGTTTTTCTGTTTCTAAAATTTTTAATTCTTCTTTACAATTTTCTTCTAAATCATTTTTTATTCCTTGCATAACTTTTGTAAAAACATTCATTACATCATTGTGATCTTCAATAAAACCCATTTCAAAATCCATCGAAGTATATTCGTTTAAATGTCTTGAGGTTGAATGTTTTTCAGCTCTGAAAACATTTCCTACACAAAAAGATCTTTCAAAAATTCCTACCATTATTTGTTTGTAAAGTTGTGGGGAAGTGGCAAGCCCTGCCTCAGACCCAAAATAATCAATTTTATAAACTTCAGCTCCACCTTCTGCATCTCCGCCAACAATTTTCGGCGCTTGAAATTCTGTAAAATCTAAAGAGTTTAAAGTTTTTCTGAAAGATTTTACAATTTCTGCTTGAATTTTAAAAACAGATTTAGGTTTTTCTGATCTTAAAGAATAAGGCTGATTATCTAAAAAAACATCTAAATTTAATTCCTCGTTTAAATCAAAAGGAATTTCAGCTTCAGATAAAATTTTTATGTCTTTAATTTCAAGCTCAATATTTCCATTCAAAACTTCTTCTTTTACCGCTTTTTCTGGACGTTGGTTTACAATTGCTAAAATTTCCACCACCCATTCACTTCTAATTTTTTTGGCAGTTTCTTCGATTTCTGGTTTTCCAAAAACAACACCTTGCACTTTTCCTGAATTGTCACGAAAATCAAAAAAAGCTACTTTCCCTTGATTTCTGGCAACATCTATCCAAGATTTTATTTTTACTTCTTGTCCGATTTTTTCAGACAAATTTTTTATCATTGTTCTTTCCATATTTTTTTTAATTAAGAGACAAAAAACTCGCCTCTACAAAATTTTAATAATTTGTAGGGACGAGTTTTTAAAAATTGAAAAATATTTTTTCATTAGATAACCCGCGGTGCCACCCTTATTCTTTTTTGAAAATTTTGTAAATTTTTTTTTGAAATTATTATCTTCCAATATTTATAAAATTTATTAAAAAGCGCTTATTGTTTAAATTTTAACAAAAAAAAGAGGAAAAAAAAATATTTTTAATATTTTTAAAAGCGTGCGCCTTCGGCGCACGCTTTAAAAATGGTGAGTTTCATGTATAATCAAACTTAATCTTAACAATGGTTTTTTTTAGGTTTTCCACAAAAAAACCTTTTTTATACTAATGAAATTTAAAAAAATTATTTTTTTACCAGGACTTTTTAGCATAGAGGAAGAAAAATTTTATAAAAACTTAAAAAATTTTTATAATAAAAATAATATTGATTTTATTTTTTTTCAATATTCTGACGAGAAAAACACAAAAGATTTTTCTATTAAAGAAACTAAAGAAAAATTAAAAATTTTTCTTAA
Source organism: Candidatus Paceibacter sp. (assembly GCA_014237915.1). GTDB lineage: Bacteria > Patescibacteriota > Minisyncoccia > Phycocordibacterales > JABACC01. The sequence continues at coordinate 11,669 of JABACC010000005.1, read as the reverse complement.
AAAAATTAATTTAGATGAAGTTATTTTTATAGGGCACAGTATGGCAGGAGCGATTTTGTCTCAACTATTTATTGAACTTAAATTAAAAAATAAATTAATTTTATTTGATCCATCTGTTTTACCAATTCCAAAAAATTTACATGATGAGGTTTTTTTAGTAAAAAATAATAAATATTATATTTTTTGGGGAGGGAAAGATAATTTAAAAGAAATTTCAAAACAATTTTATTTAGAGTATTCTTCAGAAGAAAATAATTATGAAGATTTTATTAAAGAAAATATTTTAATATTTTCTTCTCATATTGAAGAAGTTAGAAGTTATTTGGAAAATGAGTTTCAAAAAACTTACGCAGACCTAAATTTAATTGAAATAAAAGAAGCCAATCATTTCTTTTCAAAAAAAAATAATTTTGAAGAAATTAAAAAACATTTAATAAAAATGTTTTAACTTAATTTTTAGGTTACTTTATCTCTAACAATTAAAACTTCGTTTTTTATACAAAGGTTAAAAAATTCTTCATTTCGTATAATTTTTTCTAATACAAAATCTTTGTTGCTTTGTTTGGTTGCTTTCCACAACATTCTGGCTAATATAAATATAACAATTGCCCAAATCCAGTGCAGCCAAAATAAAGATATAGGAGCTAGTAGGTGTAGAACAAAAGATATCATACTCCAAAAATGTAAAGCATAATATTCACTTTTACCCAGCATGCCTTGGTCTACCATCCATCCAGCCTTTGTCTCATCGATAGCAAATTCAATTTCTTTATCCTCTATTTTGTTTATAAATTCCTCTAATTTCATATTTTTAATACTCTTAATTTTTAATATTTAAATTATTTTAACACAACTTTTTTTGAGGGAGTTAGGAAAGGTGAAAAATTGCGGAGCAATTTTTCACCTTTTCGGCTTATAAATTCAAAATTCTAAAAATTGCAATTCCGGCAGAAACTGAAACATTTAAAGATTCTTTTTTTCCGGCCATTGGAATTTCTGCTAAAACATCACATTTTTCTTGCAAAGATTTTGAAATCCCTCGCACTTCATTTCCCAAAATAAAAACATTTTTATTTTTAGCTTTTATTTTTTTATAATCTTTTGAATTTTTTCCTTGTTCAATTCCAATAATATAAAATTTTTCTTTTTTTAAATCTTCCAGAGTTTTTGTTAAATTTTTAGTCCTTTCTGATTTTACAAATTTATGAGCGCCGAGCGAAGTTTTTTCAATTTTTCCATTATCTCCTCCAAATTTGTTGTAAGGCCCCGGAGTATAACCAGATAAAATAATTTTATCAACCCCAGCTCCATCAGCAGTTCTAAAAATCGCCCCAACATTCATTAAAGATCTAATGTTGTGCAAAACAAGATAATTCATTTTTTTATTTTTCTTTAGAATCTGAGATTAATTTCCAAAAGCGTCTTTTACGGCCGACATAATTCTTTCGTTGTTACTTCTGATTCTAATGTCGTCTGCTTGGTCAATCCATTTAACAATTCCGTTTTCATCAATTAAAACAGATGTTGGAATTGCCATTGATTCAAATTTTAATTGACCAAAAATATTTAATCTTAGCCCACCTAAAATTGGTTTTGAAGCTCCTTTTGTTTGCCCTAGAGCTTTATGGTGTTCAACTCCGTAAGCTTTTATAACATCTAAATTTTTATCAGAAAGTAAAGAAAAATTTATTCCATCTCTTTGTTTTTGAAATTTTGCTCTTTCGGGAGTATCTTTACTTAATGCGTAAATAGTAATGTTGTGGTTTTTTAACTGATCAGACATTTTTTCAAACTCCATTAATTCAGCAGCACAGTAAGGACACCATTCTCCTCTAAAAAATTTTAATAAAATTCTTCTTCCAGAAAATTCTTCACTTGAAAAATTTCCTCCTTCAGAATCTAAGGCAGTAAAAGGAATAATGGGATCACCAACTTGAATAGCGATGTTTCCTAGTGGAGTTTTTCTCTGTGTTAAAAACCACATAATTAAAGAGCCAAAAAGAACTGGAAAAACTATTAAAAAGTATGGGATAAAAGTCCAAAATCCGTCTAGGCCAACCTGAGTAATTCCGTAGCATAGAGAGATTAAAGAAATAATCACCCCTAATGCAAGCTTTGAAAAAAGAGGCTTAACACTTTTTGGTACTGTGCCTTTTGGAACTGTTTTAAGATATGCGACTATTGTCCAAAAAGTCCAAACAAATCCGACTAATGTTATTAAGAAAAATATAAGTAATGTATTCATAATTATGTTTTTAATTTTTATTGTTAATGTGTCTATTTTAACATTTAAGTATTCAAAGCTTAAATTTATTTTATTTAATAAATTTTCTAATTTCTTTTTTAATTTCTTGTAAATTATTTTCTGGAAAATTAAAAACTTTAATTTTATTTTCTTTCAACTCTTTTTTCAGTTTTTTTAAATAGGTTTTTTGTCTTTTTGAATATTTTTGCTCTTCTTTAACTGCAAGATTTACAAATTCTTTTTCTGAAATTTCTTCTTCCCAAAGCTTAAAGATATTTTTATAAGAAAGGCCTAATTGAAAAAATCTTTTGGCGGAAATTTTGCTTCGCAAAATTTCCGCCTCTTTCAAAAACCCAGCCTTAAACCTTTTTTTAAAACCTTTCTCAATTTTTTTTTCTAAAACATTTTTTTCTAAATCTATATTTACAACAAAAAAATCATATTTTGAATTTGAAAGTTTTTTGATTTCTGGAACCGAACCAATTTTTTTGGAAATTTCTATAGCTCTTATAATTCTTACTTTATTTTTTAAATCTATTTTCTGATAAAAATTTTCATCTAGTTTTTTTAAAATTTCTCCAAGCTCCCCAAGGCTTTTTTCTGAAAGATTTTTTCTTAATTTTTCGTCTGGCTTCACATTTGGCAAAAAATTTTGCCAAAAAATAGATTCAAAATAAAAAGAAGATCCGCCAGCTAAAATGGGAACTTTTCCTTTTTTTGAAATTTCTGAAATTATTTTTTTAGCTTTTTTTTCAAATAGAGATGTAGTGAATGGATTTTTAGGAGAGCGAAAAGATATTAAATGATGAGGGATATTTTTTTGGGCGCAGCCTTCGGCTGCGCCCGAAAAAATTTCAATTCCAGAAAAAACCTGCCTTGAATCAACCGAAATAATTTCGCCGTTAAATTTTTTTGCCAACGAAATTGACAAAGAAGTTTTTCCTGAAGCTGTGGGCCCCAAAATACAAATAATTTTTTCTTTTTTTTTCATTTATTTATTTTAGCAAAAAGTTTTTATTTTTAAGATTTTCTAAAAGAAAAAATGTTAAAATATTTTCTACTTAACTATGCTTTACAGGCCTAAAAAAGGAAAAAGTAAAAAAAGAATTCGTAAAAAAAATTTTAGATTTTTGCTTTTTTTTGTTTTACCGTTTTTACTTGTTTTATTTATTTTTTCTTTTTTTCTAAATTTTGATTATTTTAAAATAAAAGAAATAGAAATTATCTCAGAAGAAAATTCTTTAAAAGAAGAAGTTTATGAAATTGTGGAAGAAAATTTATCAGAAAAGTATTTTTTAATTTTTTCTAAAAACAATTTTTTGTATTTACCTTCTAAAGAAATTAAAAAAGAAGTTTTTGAAAATATTAAAATAGTTAAAAATCTTTCTTTTTCAAAAAACAGCGGAGAAAAATTAAGTGTAGAAGTTTTGTTAAAAGAGAGAAAATATGTTTTATTAAAACAAATTAAAAAAGATGAAAAAATTTTGCCTGAAAATGTTAATTTTGTTTTTGAAGACGGAACTTACAGGTGGACAAAAGTCAGAGAAGAGGACAGATCTTTGGTGAAAATTTATTTAGAGGATTTTAGTTTAGGGGTTTTGGAAAAAGAAATTTTTGAAAAAATAGACTTTTTAAATAATTTTTTTGAATCTAAAAATATAAAAATTAATAAAATTTATTTTGATAAATATGAAGATATTGTTTTTGAAACTCCGGGAGGAGAAAAAATTATTATCGATGGAGATGAAGATTTAAAAGTTTTTGAAGAAAATTTCTCTAAACTTTTGCTAAACGAGGTTTTTGAAGTTAATAAAAAATCGAAACTTTTTGTAAATAATTTTGCGTACATAAATACTTTAAACGGAAATAAAATTGTTTATTGTCTTGCGGGTGAAGTTTGTGATGATAGATTTTTGGAATAAAAATTTTTAATTTTAAGTAAAAATGTTTTTTAATTTTTTTAAAAAAAAGAAAAAAGAAAATTTTTGGCAAGATTTGAAGGGCGAAAATCCCGAAGGGATTTTCGCCCTAGCTCCAATGGCTGATGTTACCGACAACCCTTTTCGAAAAATTATTTCAGAAATTGGCCCACCTGATGTTTTTTATACAGAATTTGTTTCTTGCGATGGACTTTCCTCAAAAGAGGGAAGAGAAAAACTTTTGCAAATGTTTAATTATGAAAAAAAACAAAAACCAATTGTGGCTCAAATTTTTGGAGGAAAACCAGAAAATTATGCCGAGTCTGCAAAACTTGTAAAAAAATTAGGTTTTAATGGAGTTGATATAAATATGGGTTGTCCTGCAAAAAATATTTTAAAACAGGCAGCAGGATCAGAACTTATAAACCATCGAGAATTAACAGAAAAAATAATAAAAGAAGTTTTTGGGGCAGTTGGAGATTTTCCAGTTTCTTTTAAAACAAGAATTGGTTACAACCAAATTGATCTTTCTTGGATAGAATTTTTGCTTTCTTTTAAGCCGAGCGCTTTAAAAGTGCATCTTCGAACAAAAAAAGAAATGTCGAAAGTTTCCGCTCATTGGGAGCTTGGAAAAGAAATTGTCGAAATGAAAAATAGAATTTCCCCAGAAACAATTTTAATTTTAAATGGAGATATTTTTTCAAAAAAAGAAGGAAAAGAAAAAATTAAACAAACAGGAGCCGATGGAGTAATGATAGGGAGAGGAATTTTTTCAGATCCTTATATTTTTAATGATAAAAAAAGTTTTAAGCAATTTTCTTCTGCGGAAAAAATTGCCCTTGCATTAAAACATACAAAATATTTTGAAAAAGAGTTTGGGGAAAATAAAAAAAATTTAAAACTTTTTGGAAAAAGATCTAAAAATTTTAATTTAATGAAAAAGTTTTTTAAAGTTTATATAAATGAATTTTCGGGCGCAAAAGATTTAAGAATAGAAATGATGGAAGCGAAAAATTTAGATGAGCTTGAAAAAATATCAAAAACTTTTTTAGAGAAAAATAATTAAAAGGTGAAATTTGGCTTCGCCAAATTTCACCCAAAAAATAATTTTTAGAAAGATTTTAAATATTTTAGGGCCGCAAAACGCTCCGCGTTTTGCGGCCCTAAAATATGTTAAAATCTAAAAATTCTCCTCGTAGTTTAATGGATAAAACAAGTCCCTCCTAAGGACTGGATGTAGGTTCGATTCCTACCGAGGAGACAAAAAAAATGGCTATTAAAAAACTTGCAATATTTTTAAAAAGTATTATTATTTATTTAGATGTACACAGACACAAAAAACCTGAGAAGAAAGGTAATATTATGAGAACATCAGAGACATTAGATATAAAACAGCTCTGCGAAGAGTTGAATGGAAAAAGTTCTTTTGAGGATATTTTTTTTGTGAAAGATGAAATGATTTATTATTGCGACATTACCAGGCTATGGGGTACATGCCGAGGAAATAGCAGTGTGAGCATTGAGAGGCTAACCCTAGAAAAAGCCCAAGGGTTACTTCTAAAAATAGAAAACTCCGATGCTGCATAGGAGTAATTTCTTGCCCCCAAGTTTCACGACTTGGGGGCAAAAACTACCACAACGCTACGGTGTTGTTTTATTTTTTCCAAATTTTTCCCAATTTTTCTTCAGTAAAACCTTTAATTTCCAAAAGAGATAAAATTTCTAAAGTTTTTGATTTTTCAAATTTTGATTTTTCTAAAATTTCTTCTTTGGAAATTTCGCTGGAAATTATTTTGTAAATTTCTTTTTCTTCAGAATTTAATTCGTCTAAATTTTTTTCTTTTTTTTCTTCTGTGCTAAAACCTAAAATTTCTAGAATATCATTTCCTGAAAAAATCGGGTAAGCTCCATCACGAATTAATTTATTTGAACCTTTTGCACTTTCTGAAAAAATTCCAGCTGGCACAACTCCCATATTTTTATTATATTCTAAAGCCATTCTGGCGGTTATTAAAGTTCCAGATTTTTCCCGAGCTTCCACAATTAAAACAAAATCACTCAGCGCCGACATAATTCTATTTCTTTTAGGAAAAGACCAAGGCGTTGCTTTAAAATCTTCTTCAAACTCTGAAAGCAAAAGTCCCTCTTTTTTTAAAATTTCCTGAGCGAGGAAAAAATTTGACCGAGGGTATAAAACTTTTTCCGAAAGGCCCGATCCGGGAACAGAAATTGTTGGCAATTTGTTTTCCAAAGAAAATTTGTGAGCCAAAGAATCCACCCCAAGAGCAAGGCCAGAAATTATGACCACAGGAAATCCCTCCAAATCTTTAATAATTTTTTCTAAAGCCATTTTTCCGTAAGCTGAAACGGAGCGTGAGCCGACTATTGTTATAAATTTTAAATTTTTGTCTGAAAAATTTTCTAATTTTCCTTCATAAAAAATTTCTTTCGGGCAATCATGGAGCTCTAAAAGATTTTCTAAAAATGTGTTTTTGAAATCTTTTTTTAAAATTTTTTTCATAAAAAAAGTATAACATTTTTAATATTTTTTTAGAGAATGGGTGAGGGGTGGAAAAATTGGCGGAGCCAATTTTTCCACCCTGCAAATTTTTTAATTTTTTTGATACAATAAAAAATAATTTTTTTCGAAAAATTGGGCCTATAGCTCAGCTGGTAGAGCGCGTCGCTGGCAGCGATGAGGTCAGCGGTTCGAATCCGCTTAGGTCCACAAATATAAAAAAAATGTTTTTGTGGATTTTGCTTCGCAAAATCCACTTTCTTAAAATTTTCATTATTTTTCTTTTTTGGTATAATTTTCCAGTATATTTTGGGCCTGTAGCTCAGTTGGCTAGAGCGCCTCACTTGCACTGAGGAAGCCGGGGGTTCGAATCCTCTCAGGTCCACAAAATAAAATAAAAATAAATTAAAGACAAAGAGAAAATCTTTGTTTTTTATTTTGCTTTTTTGTGGCGGATTTTGCCGAAGGCAAAATCCGCCTTTTTAAAAATCTTAAAAAATAATTTTTAAAAATTAAATTTTTTTAAAACATTTTCTTTTTTCTAAATCTAAAAATTGTTATAATTTTTTTATGTTTAATTTTCTTACACCCAAACTTGGTATCGATTTAGGAACAGCAAATGTTTTAGTTTTTGTTCCTCAAAAAGGAGTCATTATAAACGAGCCTTCAGTGATGGCAGTTTCCGAAGTTGATAAAAAAATTTTAGCTGTGGGAACTGAAGCAAAAGTAATGATAGGAAAAACTCCAGATGAAATTATTGCTTACAGGCCAATGAAAGACGGAGTCATCGCAGACTACAGGGTAACAGAAGCTCTGCTTTCTTATTTTATTAAAAAGGCTTTAGGAAAAAATTCTTTTTTTAAACCAGAAGTAATGATCTCAGTTCCAGCAGGAATAAATTCCACAGAAAGAAGAGCTGTTATTGAAGCAGCGATTAAAGCAGGAGCTAAAAAAGCTTACATTGTAAAAGAGCCAATTTTGGGAGCCATAGGTTCAGGGATAAAAATTGAAGAACCAGGAGGGCATATGATTGTAGATATTGGTGGAGGAACCACAGACGTTGCCGTTATTTCTCTTGGGGGAATTGTGGTGGCAAACTCTGTAAAATCAGCTGGAGACAAAATAGACAGATCAATAATTGATTATGTTAAAAAAAATTTTTCTCTAGCGATTGGAGAAAAAACCGCAGAAAAAATTAAAGTAAAAGTTGGAGGAGCTATTTTACTTTCTCCAAAACAGCAATTAAAAATGAAAGTTTCTGGCCTCGATTACACAACTGAACTACCAAAAACAATTGAAATTAAAACAAACGATATTGTTAGAGCAGTTTCTAAAAATCTTGATGATATTATAAAAGCTATAAAAGATGTTTTAGCAGAAACCCCACCAGAAATGGCAGCTGATATTATTGAAAATGGAATTATAATGACAGGAGGAACTTCAAAATTAAGAAGTTTAACAGATCTTGTTGAAAAAGAAACTGGAGTAAAAGCTATTTTAGCCGATTCGCCACTAACTGCGGTGGCCGAAGGAACTGGTGTTGCTTTAGAGCATTTAGATGTTTACAAAAAAGCTGTTATTTCCAAAAAATAAAAAAGAAATAAAAAAATAAAAAATTATTTTTTATTTTTTTGGCGGATTTGGCTTCGCCAAATCCGCCAAAAAAATTCCTAGAAAAATTTCACATAAAAAAATGCAAGAAAATTTACAAGAAAAATTAAAAGAAAGTTTACCTTATTTTTTTCATTTTAATTTAATCGTCGGATCATACGAAAAATTAAAAGAAGATTTTTGGAAATTTTTAAAAGAAGATTTTAATTTTTCAGATGAAGATATTTTTTTTGAAATAAAACCAGAAGAGGGAAAAGATTCAATTTCAATGAACCAAATCAGGGAGCTTGAAAAAAAAACAATCATAAAATCAAAATCTTTCAAAAAAATTTTTATAATTAATACAGATAAATTTCCATATGATGTTCAAAATGCAAGTTTGAAAACTTTTGAAGACGGAGGGGAAAATAATTTTTATTTTCTTTTTTTACCAACTCTTTCTGGAGTTTTGGATACAATTTTATCAAGAGCAAATATTATTGATTTTTCAAAAGATTTCTACTTTCCAGAAAAAGAAATTGAAATTTTTTTAGAAAATAATTTTTCACAAAGAGAAAAAAAAATAAAAGAAATTTTAGATGAGAAAAAAAGCATTTTTTTTGTCAAAGATTTAGAAAAAAAAATTTTAGAAAAGCAGGTTGAGGCTCTGAAAAAAAATAAATTTTTTATAGAAGATTTTGAAAATTTTTATAAAAAATTTTTAATTTTAAAAAAATATTTAGGAAATAAAGGAGCGAGCTCAAAAAATATTTTGGAATTTTTAGCTGTAAATACTCCAAAAATTTAATTTTTCCACAATTTTAACTTTTATATTTTCAAATTTATTTTAAAATAAAAGTAACTTATTTTTAAGTTTTATTCGTTATTTATTTTTATTATGTTTAATTTTAAATTAAAATCTATTTCAGGAAGAATTTTTCTTGGAAAAGTTATCGGTCTTATCATAGGGCTTATAGTTATTATTATTTTACCTTCTTATGGTTTTCCGTTAATAAGTGAGTTTGGAGTTGGGGCGCTTATAATGTTTGTATTAATGGGAGCAACAATTGGCTTTGCTGGGATTTTTAACAGACACCCAGTTTTAGATTTTAAAATGCACTGGTGGTTTAGAGGGCCTGCGGTAGGATTTGTTTTTTATTTAATGTTTGTTCTTTTGAGTTATGAAAATATAAATATTTTAATGCAGTCAGATTTAGTTTCTTGGACAGGATTAGTTTCTCCATATTGGGCGCTTTTAGATGGAATAGTAATAGGAGCAATTATGGGATTTGTTGAAACAAAATTTGCAGGAGAGGGAAGTGATTTACCACTTAAATAAAAATTTTTAGAAATTTAGAAAGTTAGTTTTTTAAAATTAGAATTATTTTAGAAAATTTTTTGGATTTTTCCTGCGGCAAAATCCAAAAAATAAAGAGTGCGGGCCTTCGGCCCGCACTCTTTATTTTAAAATTTATTTTTAAAATAAAAACAAAAAGGATTTTGCCTGCGGCAAAATCCTTTTTCTTTAAGAGCTAATTTTCCTTGTGATATAATCAGAATATCAAAAATAAAGATTGTATTTTTTTAACAATTATTTGACTTTTAATTTGTTTTTGATAGACTAAAGCAATTAATATTGCTATTAATTAACTTTTTTAAATAATATGATAAAAAAAATAAGAATAAAAAATTTTAAATCAATAAAAGATTGGCAAGAAATAAGTTTTGAAAAAAAATCAAAAGAAAGTGGTAAAGATTTTTATGTAAATAAAAAAAGTAATTTATTAAGGTCAATTGCTTTAGTGGGACAGAATGCTTCTGGAAAAAGTAATGTAATTGAAGCTATTACATTTATAAAAAATCTTGTTTTAAATTCAGAAAACCATTTTCCAGATAAAGGAATTTTATACCAAAATTTTGAATTAAACGAAAAAGGTGAACCCACCGAGTTTGAAATTACATTTATTATAAACAATACTAAATATGAATATAAGTTTTCTCACGACAGGAAACAAATACTAAAAGAATCTTTAAGTATTTTTTCTCCTAAAAAACAAAAAATTTTTGAAAGAAAAAAACAAGTTTTTAGTTTTGGAAGAAAATACGAGGCAGATTTGAAAAATAAAAAAGATCAAACCATACAGGAAACCTTATTTTTATCGAGAGCTTCGCAGCTTGGCTCTAAAATTTTGAAACCAGTGTATTCTTTTTTTGGAGACATAAAAGGAGGTTATCAAAAGATTAATTTTGCAGATGAGAATAACTTTTCCTTGATTAAAAAACCTGAGATTAAAGAAAAATTTTTAGATTTTTTATATAAAGCAGATTTTTCTATAGTGGACGTAGAGCTAGTTAAGGACAGACGGATGGTTCAAACATTTTCTGGGTTAACCGAGAAGTCTTTTTTCAATCTAAAACTTACGCATTCCAACAGGAAAAAAGAAACTTTTTCCTTAAATTTTTCAGCAGAATCAGAAGGAACTAAAACTTTTATAAAATTAATATATTCTTTTTTAGATATAAAACAAAAAGGCAACATATTGTTGATTGACGAAATAGAGGCAAGTCTCAATATTGAGCTCGCTAACTTTGTTTTAAAAACTTTTTTAGAAGAGAGAAAAGATATTCAAATTATATTTTCAACTCATAATCCAGATCTTCTAAACGATCTGAGGTCAGACCAAATTAAAATAATTGAAAAGAAAAATAAAGTAGAGACAGAAATTATTGAATTATATAAAATGGTAAAAAGTGATAAAAAAATAAATAAAAATTATGGGGAATATTATAAAGAGGGATTGTTGGGAGGTCAGCCTAATTTAATAGATTAATTTGCTATGAGTATTAAGTTTAAAAAAAAAAAATAAATAATGAAGTAAGACTTCTAAACAAGAAAGATAAAGATATAAATAAGAGATTTAGAAGTATTAGGAGCAAGGCAAATCAAAAATTAAAGTCTATTTTTAACAAAGCAGAATATATAGATGAAAATTCAGAAATTATTCAATCTTCTAGATTACGACTAGATAAAGGTAATCCTCCAAAAGATAATAAATTAGGAGATGCTTTAATTTGGGAATCATTATTATTTTATTTAAAAAAAAATAAAAAAAAATCCAAATTAATTTTTATTGCAAGAGACAATAAAGCTTGGGGCAAGAAAGGTTTTAATCTTTGGCTAGAAAAAGAACTAAAAGATATCGCTAATACTAAAATAGTTTTTTCATCCGCTCTCTCAGACATAGATCCCCTAACACTAGTGGAAATAAAATAGCATTAAAGTGCTTGATTTTACCACTTATACATGATATACTTGCATAGTTCGTTCTTTACATTTAAATAGGTTCAAATGAGGCAAACACTTTGTTTTTAAACAATTGAAAATAAAGTGTTTGTC
>JABACC010000007.1 GCA_014237915.1 Candidatus Paceibacter sp. | reverse complement strand
TTTTACCTTCGGAGCTATCAGTGGGATTTTATAATTTTTAACACCAACATTTCCAGAAGAAAAATTCAGAAATAGCGCTGCGCTCTACTCTGTGTTTTACCTTCGGAGCTATCAGTGGGATTTTAATTTTATAAAAAAATTATGAAAAAATTATAACAAATTTTTTTATCTTTTTTGTAAAAAATATTTAGCACTTCCTTCTATTAATTTTTCTGTATCTGAAAATCTTGAATCTTTTGTTGGAGAACCTAAAACTATCGTAATTATTTTTTTACCATTTAAATTATAAATGGTCGCTAAATTTCCTCCAGAAAGATTTGTAAAGCCTGTTTTTGAAAACAAAAAACCATCTTTTTCTTTAAGTAATTTATTAGTGTTTGTCTGAGGGTGGGTTAAAAAACTTGAATAAATATTTTTTTCATAAACGGTAACCTCTGAAGAAAAAAGAGGGTATAAATTATAAAAATATTTTATAATTTTTAAAAAATCTTGAGCTGTTCCGTAAGAGCCTGAAACTCTTTGATTTTCCACAACATCAAGGCCGCTTTCATTGAAAAAAAATGTTTCAGTTGCTTCAATGGCTTTTGCTTTTTTATTCATTTTGTCTATAAAAGAAAAAATTACAGAATTTTTCGTTTGATTTCCCAAAGCAAGCATTCTTGCAGCATCGTTTGAAGAAGAAATTAATGACATTTCCAAAACATCTTTTTTTGTAAAGCTCTCATCCAAAATAAGTCCGTATTCTCCTAAAGGCTCTAGATGTTTGTAAGAAACAAAAATATTTTCGTCTAAATTGCCCTCTTCAAGAGCAATTATGGCTGTCATTACTTTTGTTAATGATGCCAGCGGTAGCTTTAAATCTGAGTTTTTCTGATAAATCATTTCTTCTAAATCTAAATCGTAAACTAAGAAACTTTGAGCTTCGATTTGTAATTGTTTTTCAAAAATATTTTCCAAAATTTTTTCATTCTCAGCCTTTATTTTTAGAATTTCCTGTTCTTTTGTGTTTTGCTGTGTTTTTTTCTCTAAATCTTCATCTAAAACTTTTTTTTCAACATAATAATTGTAAGAGTAAAAAATTAAAAAACCTAAAAACAAAAAAACTATATTTACAAAAATTTTATTATTATTTTTTTCTTTTTTTAAAAAAGTATTTTCCATAAAATAAAATTATTTTTAATTTTCATTATTTTTCTCATCTTTATTTTGGTCTGATTTTTCTAAATTCTCTTCATCGCCCTTTTCTATCATTTCAATTTTTTTTAAAAATTTTTCATAATCAGGTAATTCATCTTTTTTACTAATTCCTAAAAAACGATATAGATCAGTTGTGGGAACATAAAAAATTTTTCCGTCTTTTTTTTGTATTGAAATTAATCCTCTAATAGATAAGTTTCTTAAAATATATGTTGAATTTACTCCTCTGACAGAATCAATTTCAAAACGAGAAATTGGAGATTTGTATAAAATAATAGAAAGTGTTTCAAGGGCTGGTTTTGAAAGTTCGCCAGAAATTTCTTCTTGATTTGCATTGTCTAAAATTTTTAAAAAATCTTTTTTTAAAGAAAGCGTGGCTGAGTTTTCTGTTAAAACTAAATTTAGTGAAGATTTTTCATCTTCTTCATATTTTTCTACTAAAATTTTACAAAAATTTTCAATATCTCTTGCTAAAAACCCCATTTTTTTTGAAAGCTCAGAAAATGAAATTTCACTTCCTTTATAAAAAAGATAGCTTTCTATTAAAGCTTCTGGTTTTTGATCTTCAAAATTTTCTAACTCTTTTTCTTCCATTTTTTATTTTCTAACTTTAATTTTTTTTCTCATCTTTATTTTCAATAATAATATCACAAAAAGATTCAGATTGAGACATGTCAATTTTCCCTTCTCGAAAAAGCTCCAAACAAGCTAAAAAAGAAACTGCTTTGTTTTTTTTATCCTGACCGCTAAAAATTTCAGAAAGAGACATTTTTGTTAAAACTTTTATTCTAGAAGATATTTTTTCAATTACATCTTTTAAAGAAATTATTTTTTCAACTTTTTTTTCTGGCTTTGGAATAAAAATTGGTGAAACGAAAAATAGATTTTCAATTGATGCAGAAATATTTTCTTTATTTATACTTTCATGGGGGGAGAAAACAATTTTTCTTTTAAAATTTTTCTTTTTTAAAGGAAGAATTTTTTTACCATATTTTTCTTTGATTTTTTCTGAAATTTCAACAAATTTTTTGTAAAGTAATAACTTTTCAGAAAGATTTTTAACTTCTTGCTCTTCTTCGTCTGAGAGACTCATTTTAGGCAAAAGGTTTTTTGATTTTAATAAAAGAAGAGTTGAGGCTGTTGAGATGAAATAGGAAATATCTTTTAGAGTATTTTCATTTTCTTTCACAAATAAAATAAATTCATCTGTTATTTTTGAGAGGTTAATTTCATTGATAAAAATTTTTTTTTTATCAATCATCTTTAATAAAACCTCAAACGGGCCTTCGAAATTTGAGTTTTTTATTTTAAATTCGGATTGAAAATTAATCATATTTTTAAATTATATCAAAAAAAGTAAAAATTGTTTTTTTATTTTCATTTGTGCTATAATACCCCCGCTATGAAAACAAATAAATCATTTACCAAAAGACTTAAAATATCTAAAAATAATAAGGTAAAAATGAGAAAAAAAGGAAGAAACCATTACAATGCTAAAGAATCAAATAGTACAAAAATGGGTAAGAAAAAATTGATGAATTTTAATCTTTTAACAAATAAAATTAAAGCAAGATTTCTTCCAAAAAAATAAAATTAAAAGCTCTGGTTTCCTTAATTTGAAAAATTAAGATGTCCGGGTAACTAAAAAATAATTATGACAAGAGTAAAAAGAGGAACATTAAAAAATAAGAGAAAAAGTAAAATTTTAGCTTTAGCAAAAGGTTTTACAAATGCCAGAAACTCGAAATACAAACAAGCCAAACAAGCAGTGTTAAGAGCTGGGCAACACGCTTTTGCTCACAGAAGAAAGAAAAAAAGAGAATTTAGAAAATTTTGGCAAATAAAAATATCTGGTGCCCTAAAAGAGTACGAAATTTCTTATTCTAAATTTATGGACCTTGTTCACAAAAAAGATTTTAGTATAAATAGAAAAATGCTTTCAGAAATCGCTAAAGAAAACCCTGAGACTTTTGCAAGAATTGTAGAGCAAGTGAAAAAATAAATTTATAAAAAATTTATAAAAATAAAAAAGTGGAAAATTTTCCACTTTTTTATTTTTTAAATTTAAAGTTTTTTAAACAGTTCCTGTGATGCTGTAAATCGGGATTAAAACAGCTGAAAGCATTCCTCCAACTCCAACTCCCAAAGCTACAATTAAAGCTGGTTCTATCAAACTGACCAAACTATTTACAGAGTTTAAAACCTCTCTTTCATAAAATTTACTCATTGTTTTTAAAATGTCAGATAATTTTCCAGTTTCCTCTCCAACTTTAATCATTTGTATTAAAAGTGACGGAATATATTTTTCGCCTTTCATAAAAGAATTTGAAACAGAAGCTCCTCCTCTAACATCTTCCGCTATTTCCATCAACATATCTTCATAAATTTTATTATCAACAATTTTTGCTGTATTTTCAAGAGATTTAACCATCGCAACCCCTGAAGAAAGCATTAAATTTAGATTTCCAGAAATTCTTGAATAATAAAGATTTTTATACAAACTCCCTATGTATGGAATTTTTATTTTAAACTCATCAAAAATATATTTTCCAGCAGCACTTTTTGAGTATCTAAATAAAGATATTGCTCCAATAATTAAAATAATAATTAAATAAATTCCGTAATCAGTCATAAAAGAAGAAAGAGCTAAAATAATAACTGTTGGAAGTGGAAGATCCTGTCCAGAATCAATTAAAATTCCAGCAATATTTGGAATAACCATAGTAAGCATTAAATAAATAACGATGATGAAAACAGAAATAACAAAAGCAGGGTAAATAAAAGCCGTTTTTGCTTTTGAAGAAATTTCGTAAGATCTATCTAAATAATCTGAAAGATAAATAAAAGTTTCTGATAACTTACCCGACTCTTCTCCTGCTGCAACCATATTTATATAAAAAGATGAAAAAATATGCGACTGCTTGGCTAAAGCTTTATTTACAGAAGATCCATCAGCAATGTCGGCTGCAATTTCAACAAGAGCATTTTTTAAATTTTCATTTTTTGTCTCAACTGAAATTAATTCGAAAATTTTTAAAGCTGAAACTTGAGCGTCAAAAAGTGTAGCTAGTTGTTTAGATAAAATAACAATATCTTTGTTTTTTACCTTCCCTAAAAAAACATTTTGCTCTAAAAAAGATTTTTTATCTCCATCAACAACAGAAATAACATAAAAACCTCTATCTTGAAGAGATGAAATTGCAACATCTTTTGAATGCGCTTCGATAACTCCATTTTTTTCTGTACCAGAATTTCTATCTAAAACCTTATATTTAAAAAGCATTTTTATTTATTAAAATATATTAATATCTTAACACAATTTTTCAAAAAAAATTAATTCAAACCTTTCTTTTTATTAATTTTTTTTACTAATTCTAAAAAATTTTCAAAATTATCCAGCCCGTCTCTAAACTTATCTTTTGAAATTTCTCCGCATTTTAAACACTTATGCTCTATAATATATTTTCCTCTTTTTGAAGAAACAATATCAGTAACTTCCATTTTTCCACCACAATTTTCAAGTCTATCTCCCGGAAAAATATCAACATGTTTAGAAAAAAAACATTGCGAGCAATGATTTGTAAAACCATCACCTTTAACCAAAAAACCGCAATTGGAGCAAGAAAAATCTTCTTTTTTCTTTTGAAATTTTTTAACTACATTCATTTTAAAAAATTATTTTTTATGAGAAATTCCAATTTTTATAATTTGTTCTGCAATTTTTTCTGAAGCTTCTGGTTTTGAAAAAGCTTTTGATTTTAATTTCATATCGTTATAAATTTTTTCATTTTCTAAAATTCTCTTAATTTCTAAACGTAAAATTCCTGAACTAAGATTTTTCTCTTTTATAAAAATTCCGCCTCCATCTCGAGCATAAGAAAAAGCGTTTGTCTCTTGGTCTCTTGAAACTTTTCCATCAATAGGAATTAAAATGCTCGGCACGCCCCAGTTTGCAATTTCATAAATAGATCCAGCGCCCGCTCTTGAAATTATTAAATCAGCCGCTCCTGCCGCCATTCTTAAATTTAAATCATCCATATAATCAAAAATTTTGTATCTTTTTTTTAAAGGATTGTCATATAAAATCACTCCCGATCTTCCATAAACCTCTTCAATATTTTTTTTACCAACTTGGTGAATAATTTGATATTCTTTTAAAAGCTCTGGTAATGATCCTAAAATAACATCATTTATGGCTTTTGCTCCTTGCGAACCTCCCAAAACAAAAATTGTCTTTATTCCGTATTCTAAACCTAAAAAAGATTTTGAATCCCCAACTTCTTTATTTTTTATCTCATCACGAACAGGATTCCCCAAAAGGACAATTTTTTCTTTTGGTAAATAATCGGCCGATTCAGAAAAAGCAACCGAAATTTTTTTAGCATATTTTGAAGCAAATAAAATTACTCTTGAGGGAATCGTGTCTGAAGAATGCAAAACCACAGGAATTCCAAAAATTCTTGCAGCCACCAAAACAGGAAAAGCTACATAAGATCCATTTGTAAAAACAACATCTGGAAAAATTTTAAAAATTATATAAATAGATTTTAATGTTCCAAAAAAAGTTTTAAATAAACCAAAAAAATTTCTAACAGAAAAATATGTTCTCATTTTTCCAGCATAAATTTTTACAAACTGAATATCATTTTTAAATAAAATATCCCTGTCATAAGGATCGTTGGCTAAATAATAAATATCAGGAGAAACCATTTTTTCTTTTTCAGAAATTTCTCTTATTTTATCTGCCACGGAAATAAGTGGATAAAAATGCCCCCCAGAGCCTCCCGCTGTTAATACTATTTTCATACTTAGATTATACTAAATTTTTAAAGGAGAAAAAATAAGAATTAAAAATTAAACTCTTATTTTTCGATTTAAATTAATAAAAATTCCTACTAAAATTATAGAAATTAAAATTGCAGACCCTCCTTTTGAGACAAAATTTATAGGGAGCCCAGAAAGTGGAAAAAGTTTTAAAACCGAAGCGATATTTAAAAAAACAGGAAAAACTATTAATGAAATTATTCCAACAGAAACAAGTCTTGAATATTTATTTTTATTTTTATAAGAAAGGTAAAGACCTCTTCCTGTAAAAACCATAAAAACTAAAAGAAAGAAGACAGAGCCTAAAAAACCTTTTTCTTCCGCGTAGACGGCAAAAATTGAGTCTCCTAAAGGCTCTGGTAGGTAATCAAATTTTTGCAATGATTTTCCAAAACCAATTCCTAAAATTTCCCCCGAGCCGATTGTCATTATAGATTGGTTTGTGTGAAAAGAACTTCCGAGAGGATCTTCTTCGGAGCCTAAAAAATTTTCAATTCTCTCTTTTCCGTGTGGAACCAAGAAAAAGATTAAAATAAATAAAAATAAAATTCCCAAAAAAGCAGAAAAAAGTGTGTGCGTAAATTTAACTTTCGAAACTAAAATTACCGAAAAGATAGAAAATAAAATTGTAGTTAGAGTTCCGAAATCTTTAATAAAAAAAAATATTAAAAAAAGAGGAATTGTGAAAATTGTTAAAAAAAGCAGTAAATTAAAAAATTTATTTTTATAAAAATTTTCCACAAAAGCTAAAACGAGAGCTGGAGCAAAAACTACAATTCCTAATTTTAAAATTTCAGATGGCTGAATTGTTAAAAACCCAAGATCAAGCCACCTTGTGGCTCCTTTTATTTCAATTCCAAGACCCGGAAAAAAAACTAAAAGCTGAATAATAAGAGTTATAAAAAAAATCCAAACAGAATATTTTCGAAAACATTTTTCATTTATTTTTTTAGAATAAGCTAAAAAATAAAAAACTAATATTCCTAAAAAAATAGAAATTAATTGTTTTAAGGTTAAACTTAAAAAAAATTTCATATCGTGTAAGCTTCCAAAAGAAGCAGAGAGAAAAATAAAAAATCCTAAAACAACAAGAATAAAAAAACTACTTAGAAAAATTTTGTCAGCAATTTTAAAAACTTTTAACATTTTCTTATTATATAAAATTTTTTTTCTTTTCAATGCTATTTATATTTTTTTTGTTAAAATAAATAAACCTTTTACTATGCTGATGCTTTGTTTTTACAAAGAGGAAAGTCCGAGCATATAATTTGGTAGTGGCTAACGGCCATCTTAAAGAGGTGCGAGCAGTGACGGTTTTTTGAGTAATCAAAAACTATCCTTCGGGATAAATTTTTAGGAAACTAAAAAATGAAACGGCTAAATCCTTGCCTGTATGCAAGACCGCGCCCCGTTTGGGGAGAGTCGCTAAATTTTTTTGGCAACAAAAAAAGTAGATAAATATCATCACTCATTTTTGAGACAGAACTCGGCTTATTGTAAAAGGTTTTAAAAAAGGCGAAAAAAAATTTAAAAAATATTTTTTAAATTTCTTTTCGCCTTTTTTAAATATTTATTTTTGCTAAAATTTCATTGCGGTTTTTTGTGGAAAATTTTTCCACAAAAAACCGCAGTGAAATTTTTAACCAGCGTTTTTGCCAGAAATCGCCCGACGACTGGCATTAAAAATTTTATCAAGCTTTCAGCTTTCATAATTTTTGCCAGATCGTCTAACGGTAGGACAATCGGTTCTGGTCCGGTTAATCGGGGTTCGAGTCCCTGTCTGGCAACTAGAAAATTAAAAACCAAGATTTTTCTTGGTTTTTTAAATTTTTTAATTAAAAAATGTTTGACAAAAAAAATTGTTAATATAAAATATTATAAGTTTGCTGATAGTGGCAAATTTTCAATCAGGAGAATTGTTTTGAATATCAAACAAACCACCGTCCTTCAGACGCATGTTCTGGAGAAAATATACAATTTATTGAAAAAAGCACTTGAGGAAAAAAAGAAGTCAACAACTCTCCGTCAAGACATGGAAGGTCTTCCAGCTGTTCTCAAAAACATTAAAGGGTCTGAAAAACTTCTTAAAATAAAAATATGTGCCCCGAGAAAAAAGGGCTGTCCTGAAGAAGGAACTATGTGTGCTGTGCGAGCAAAGGGCAGAAAAAATAAAGATGGGGGAAAAAGTATAATATTAATAATTACTTTTTTGCAAGAAGATTCTCTCGCTGCTTAGTTGTTGGCGGATGTTGAAAGTTTTGTAAAAAGCTTCAATATCCGCCGTTTTGTTTTTAAAAATTTTTTAAAAAATTTATATTTTTTGGGTTTTTGATTTTAGAATTTATGGAAAGTGCTGTTGCCCAAATATCTGCATCAACTGCTTTTTTTGAAATAACAAAAGAATTTTCTGGGTTTTCAGATCCTACAAGATGCGAAAATTCTTTATTTTCAGACTGCCATTTTCTATAAAAAGAAGATGAAACGCAAAGAGCTTCATTTTTTAAAATAATTTTTGCAAAAATTTTTTTCTCATCTTGAGGATTTTTTAAAAAAATCTCAAAACCTTTTTTTTTTTTATTTTCTGTAGCATAAATATCTCCTCCGCCATTTATTAAAAAATGTTTTATTTTATTTTCTTTTAAAAAAAATGCTAACTTGTCGATTAAATAACCTTTCCCAAAACCTCCAAAATCAATTTTGAAATCCCCTTTTAAAATAATTTTATTTTTATCGAAAAAAATAGCTTCTTGAAAATCTGGAATTTTTGGCAATTTTTTTTGGGCTTTAAAAGAATATTTTTTATCATAACCTGATTTTTCTAAAAAATCTCCGACTAAAATATTAAAAGCTCCATTTGTTTGGAAAAAAGATTTTTCTGCAAGGCTCAAAAGTTCTAAAAATTCTTTATCTGGATTTTCAAAAATTTTATTTTTATTTAAAATGTTTAATTTTGAATTTTCTAAAAAACGAGAATAATCATTTTCAAAATTATCCATAATTTGAAAAATTTTATTTTCAATTTTATCTAAATCTTTTTTTTCTAAATCAAAAAACTCAAAAAACCAAATTGTTCCAAGTTTTTCAATTGGCCCAATTTTTATCATAAATTATTACAAATTAGTTAGAGGCTGTATTTTTTATAACTTTTAAAGCCTCGTTAAAAGAATTTGTTGTTAAAGAAGCCCCGCCAATTCTTGAAAGTGAAAGCTCGTCAATATCTTTATCTAAAACATAAAAATCTATTTCTGAAGAAAATCTTTGGTTGCTTAAAGTGGAAGCTCCTGCGCCTTCTTGGCCGTCAAAAGAAAGTTTCATTTCAATAATTTTGTCTTCTTTAATTTCTAAATCTACATCAATATTATGAGAATTTCCGTTTGGAACTCTGTAGGAGGAAGATGCTTGGTAATTTCCATTTTTATAATCTAAAATCTCTTGATCTTGAAAATTTTCACTAAGACTTTCTTCTTCGTTTCCTCTCCAGTAAAAAATAGAAAAAGCTCCTAAAAAAATTATAATCAAAATAATTAAAAAATATTTCATAAAAAAATTATAACATTAAATTAAGAAAATCCTGGAAAATAATCTGTTTTAATATTTTCTTTTGGCGTTTGTGAATTTCTAAGTAGACTTTCTACCGATTTAACCATGGCCGTAGGGCCTGAAATATAAAAAATAGAATCTTTAAAAGAAACATTTTCTTCATCTAAAATTTTCTTGTTTAACCTTCCTTTTTTGCAATTTAATAAATCGGTTTTTTCATCTAGAACATAAATTATTTTTAAATTTTTGTTTTCTTTTTGCCATTTTTTCAAAAGAGAAATGTTTGTAATAGAATTATGGTTTTGAGCACATAAAAAAAGTTTAATCTGACTTTCCTGTTTTTTATCAATAATATATTTAATCATCGAAAAAAAAGGAGTTATCCCAACACCTCCTGCAACAAAAACTATTTCCTTTTTTTCATTTTTTTTCAAAATAAAATCTCCAGAAATATTTTTAGCAAAAAGAATATCTTCTTTTTTCATATTTTTTAATTTTTCTTTAAAAGAGCTTTTTTTATTTTCCATTTTTATTAAAAAAGCCAAATCTTTTTCTGTGGGAGATGAGGCTAAACTAAAATATCTAGAAACTCCCCGAGAATCTTGCTCTTTGTGTGGCAAAACCGCTTCTAAATATTGTCCTGCTTTGAAGTTTAAATTTTTTGGACGAGAAAAAATATATAAAAAACTATTTTCAGAAACTTTTTTAATTTCTTTTAACTTCAAAATAAATTTTCCTGATTTTTGAAAAAAGAAAAAAAACAAAAGATTGGCTAAAAAAAGTGACATTTCAAAAGAAGAATTAAAAAATAAAAAAGAAAAAGATACAGAAGAGAGGGCTC
Organism: Candidatus Paceibacter sp.; assembly: GCA_014237915.1. GTDB lineage: Bacteria > Patescibacteriota > Minisyncoccia > Phycocordibacterales > JABACC01. Next base: position 55,984 of record JABACC010000007.1, on the reverse strand, counting down.
CCACTAAAATTGCATAAAAAATCTGATTTTTTCTTTCCGAGGGAATTCCTATAGGTTCTGTAAGCATGAAAAAAGAAAAAAATAAAATAGGCCAAGCTAAGAAAAAAGTATAAAAAAAAGAAAAATCTAAAGAATTTTCAAAAAATAAAACTAAAAAAGAAAAAATAAATGAACTTAAAATAAATGTTACTGCCATTTCAATTTTTCTAATTTTGTAAATTAATAAAAAACCTAAAATTAAAACTGGTAAAAAAAGATATGGGTTTGCCACCCACCAAGTTGCATAATTTAAACCCAAGAGAGAAATTAAAACTGCTCCAAAAATAACAGGATTTATAAAATGATTTTTTCTATAAACGATTAAATATTTTGAGGCGATTGTTAAAAATGAAATTAAAACTAAAGAAAACAAACCTTCTGAGTTAAAAAACGGGTCAAAAATTAAAAAAATTAAAAAAGCTGAAATTAAAGTTGATTCAATGTTTGAAGGAGCTTTTTTTAAAAAAGAAAAAAGATAATGAAAAAAAACACAAGAAAGCAAAATAACTCCGAGAGAGAAAAATAAATTAAATATTGGATAATAAATTAAACCAAAAAAAGAAAAAAATAGAGAAAATATGGAAATTAAAAAAAGACAGACTAAAGTTAATCGATACATTGTTGTATTATCTAAAAAAATTAGAAACTTTTTTAACATTTTGAAATTATAGCAAAAACAAAGCCATATTTAAGTCTGTTTTTTAAAAAAATTGAAAACAAAATTTTTGTAAGAGAGAATATTTTCTTCTTTCAAAAAAATAAGTACTACCAACAAAAAAATCGAAAACAAAAAACCAAAAAAAATAAAGTTTAAAAAAATATTTTCTAAAATAAAATTTTGAATATTTTTTAGAAAAGAAAATTTCAAAAAATATATAAAAATAAAAGTTAGAATGTTTGCTCCGATAATTTTGAAAGAATTTTTATCTAACAATTTAAAATTTTTAAAAAAAACTTTTTTGAAAATAAAATAAAATAAAAGTGAAATTAAAATTATGGAAAAAGAATAAAGCGCAGTCCAAAAAAATAAATCACCCTCTTTTATAAAAAAATACGAAATTAAAATAAAAAGAAAAAATAAAAATGAAAGTAAAAAAACAATTAAATTTTTACCTGTTGAATAAATAGCTCTTGTTATAAAAATAATTAGGCTTTGAAAAATAATCGCCACTGAAAAAATTTTTAACAAAATGCTTGTTTTATAAACCTCTTCTGGGCCGTAAAGGTTCGAGGCAAAAATAATACTTGAAATCTCGTGAGAAAGAAGGAAAAAAACTGCAGACGTTGGTAGAGTGAAGAACAAAATCTGGTTTAAAATCTTTTTTATATTTTCTCTAAACTTATCAATTTTATTTTTTATAAAATTTTCTGAAAGTCTAGGAAAAATAGCTGAAGAAAATGCTCCAGAAAAAACAGAAACTGGAACGGCAAATAAACCTGAAGCAAATGAAAAAATCGTAACTGAACCAGAACCTAAACGAGAAATTTTAGAGAAAATTAAAAAAACCCCCAAAGAATAAACAAAAACGGAAAGCGATCGCGGTATTCCTTTTTTAAAAAAATACAAAAACTCTTCTTTTTTTATTGAGGTTGCGGAATTTTTCAAAAAAAGAAAAAAAATTTTTATTTGTTTTTTGTTTACTGAAAAAAAACTTGCTAAAAAATAAAAAAACGCTCCTAAAACAACCCCTAGACCAAGCCCATAAACTCCAAAAAATGGGAAAAAAATAAAAACAGAAAATATTATTGAAAGATTGTATAAAATTCCTGTAATAGAACTTACGAAAAATTTCTCAGAAAAGTTATTTAAAGAAAGAAAAATATTTCCAAGCCCAATTAAGATTGGGGAGAGAAGAAAAAATCTCGTTAAATTTAATAAATTTTTATAATTCTCTCCTACAAAATCTGGAAAAAAATAATTTAAAAAATAAGGTAATAAAAAATAGACCAAAGCTGAAACAAAAAAAATTATTAGAAAAAAAAGAGAAAAAATTTTTGCCAAACTTTCTTCGATATTTTTTCCACTTTCTTTTATTTTTTTTAAATATGGGATTAAGACAAAAGGTCCAAAAGTAGTAGCTATAAGTAAAAAAATTAAATCTGGAATTTTAAAAGCTGTGTAATAAATATCTAATTCTGGGCCAGATCCTATAAAAATTGAAAAAATTTTGTCTCTAAAAATTGCTAAAAGTAAGGAAATGGCTGTAAAAAAAGAAATTATTTTAATATTTGTATTTAATATTTTTTTTTGGTTAAAAACTTCATCCATAAAATTATCCCATTACAGCCAAAATAGCTCCAAAAATGGCAAAAATTGCGCTTATAATCCAATATTTCATAACAATTGTGTGATGTTTCATTCCTAAAGCTTCAAAATGATGGTGAATTGGCGCTGAGAGAAATATTTTTTTTCCTCTAAATTTCTTTGATAAAACTTGTAAAATTGTTGTGATCTCTGTGAAAAAAAGCATAAAGGCAATTATTGGAAGCAAAATAACTGTATCTGTTAAAAAAGCAATTACTCCTAACGTGAGAGAAAGTGCAGTATAGCCAACTTCTGTCATATAAAATTTTGCTGGCGGAATGTTAAACCATAAAAAAGCTAAAACCGATCCGCAAATAGTAAAACAAAAAGCTGAGATATTTATTTGATCATAAAAAAAAGAAATAAATCCATACGCTCCGTAAATAATTGCCATTATTCCTCCTGCTAGACCATCTAGTCCGTCAATATTTGATGTGGCAAAAAGAGATACAAAAACTAAAATAAAAAATGGAATAAAAAATATTCCCAAAAAGAAATCTCCATAAAAAGGAATTTTTATGGAGGTCATTTCTAAATTAAAATAAAACCACAAAGAAATAAAAAAAGAAAAAAAGGCAACGGCTAAAAGTCTGTATTTTATAGAAATTCCTCCCGCAAACAATCCTTCTTTTTTAATAGTAAAAAAATCATCAAAAAAACCAATAATTGCTCCAAATAAAAAAGTAGCAAAAATAAGCCAAGTTTGATCACGAGATAAAAAGTCAGTTTTTCCAGAAGGGCCTCCTGTTAAAAAAAATGATAAAGACCAAAAAACAACGATTGTTAAAAAAACAGAAAAAACAATTACAAGGCCCCCCATTCTAGGAGTTTTAACATCTTTTTCTTTATGTAGTTTATTAAAAATTGGAGTTCCTTTGTTGTCTCCTAGGCCTTTTTCATTTCCAGCTTTTTTTTTCCAAACTTCTTTTTTGTATAAAAAATTTAAGATTTTTGGAGCCATTAAAATTCCTAATAAAAAAGAAAAAAGTGCGGGAATTAATACTTTAAAAATACTTAACTCTAACATTTTAAAATTATAACATTTTCAAAAAATATTTTTTTAAAATTTTTCAATTCTTCTTAAGTGTCTTCCACCCTCAAATTTAGTTTCAAGCCAAAAATTCAAGATTTTTTCTAAATCCCCTTCTGCTACAAACCTTGCTCCGATTGATAAAATATTTGCATTATTGTGTTTTCTTGAAAGTTCTAAAATTTCCTTTTTTTCTTCAAAATTTCCATAAAAAATAACTGCTCTTACATTTTTAAATCTATTTGCACACATTGCTTCACCTTGCCCAGATCCTCCAAAAATTATCCCTATGTTTTCTTCTGAGTTTTCTGAAATTTTGGAAGCTAAGGGTGAAATAAAATCTGGATAATCATCATCTGGATTATTTTCAAAAGCGCCAAAATCATAAACTTTAAAATTTTTCTCTTCTAAAATTTTTCTGACTTTTTCTTTATGAGAAAATCCAGCATGATCTGTGGCTAAATTTATAGTAATTTTTTCTTTATTAAACATAAAATTATTATAACAAATTTAATTTTTTTTAAATCTTTGGGTTTTGGCGGAAAAATTGGCGGAGCCAATTTTTCCGCCAAAACAAAAAACAAAATCCTCAAAAACTAAATCTTTAAATCAAAATTTTCTGAAGCTAAAATCTTTCCATTTAAAATAATTTCTATTTTGTGTTTACCAGAATAATATTTTTTTGTAGAAATTTCAGCAAAAGAATGTTTTTTATCAAAAATATATTTTTTATTTTTTTCTGAAGAAAATTTTTTAATTCTAAAAGTTTTGGAAATTAAATTTCTATTTTTTTTCAAAAAATATATTTTATAATTTAATAAAATATTCTCTTTTTCAAAATTTTCAAAAGAAATTTGAAAATCCAAATTTTCTCCCAAAAATATTTTTTTTTTCTTCAAAAAAAACTTAAAATTTTTTATTTTTATATTTTTCTTATAACCTAAAAAATTAAGCGCGCTATCGTTTCCATCTTTTAAGAGGGTTCTTAGCGAATGTGTTTTTAAATACCGGAACTCATCTTCATTTTGCTTATTTTCTTTTTGCCAAAAAATTAATTTTTCTATAACAAAATCTGAATCTATTTTTGAAATGTCGTTTAAATGATTTGCCACTGAACGTACAACATAGCGAGTTTTATCAAAATATAAATTATCCAAAATCTCAGCTCCTTTTTTGTATGAAAAATTTATGGAAATACACCAAGGAAGATTTGGTCTTAATCCTTCTGAGGAAAGTCTTCTTTGGTGATAGTTTTTTGATTTAGACATTTTTTGTAAAAAAGAAAAAGTTTCTTTTGGGTATGAATTTATAAAATATCTTATTCCGTCTTCTGTCGTAAATCTTTTTGTAATTTCAGAAAGAGTTTTTAGTGAAAGTTTTAAATCTTTTTTATTATTTCCATTTTTAGCTACAAAATATTGAAAAGGAGCTAAAATAAAATCTCCAAAATCATCATCTGTTTTTTTAGAATCAAATTCTGGAGGCAGTGCTTTTAAAATAATTTCTGCTGATTTTTCAAACTTTTGAGGCAAAAACTCTTCGAGTTTTTGCCTCATTAAAAAAATCCTCTCTTTTAATTCCAATTGCGGAAAATTTTCTAAAACTTCTTTTGTAAATTTTTTCTCTGGAAAATTCTTGTCAGCTTTTTTTAAAAGTTTTGAAAAATATATAACTTTTTCCTTATTAAAAAGATGGTCTTTTAACGAAAATTTTTCTTTTTTCATTTTTTATTGTGATTTACTCTGGGAAAATTTCTGTTCCAATATTTTTATTATCAAAATCTTCAATATTTTCCATTGAAACAACTTTCATAGAAAGTCCGTTTTCTCTGGCAAGAGAAACCGCTGAAGAGTCAGCTACTTTTAAATTTTTTTCTAAAATCTCAGAACAAGTTAATCTGTCAATTTTTTTAGCCTCTGGGTTTTCTTTTGGATCTGAATCATAAACTCCATCAACTCCGTCTTTAGCTAAAATAAGTTTTTCACAACCGAGCTCTAAAGTTCTCTGGACTGCTGCTGAATCTGTAGAAAAATATGGCTGTCCTAATCCTCCAGCTAAAATTACAACTCTTTCTTTTTTTAAATTACTGGTTACTTTTCTTGGCATATATGGCTCGCAAACTTGCGGCATTGAAATTGCAGAAGAAACAATGGTTGGAATTTCTTGTGAAATAAAAAAGTCTCGCACAATAAGGGCATTCTGAATAGTTCCAAGCATTCCAACATAATCAGCTGTTGGTCTTTTTAATTTATCTCCTGATTCCAAATCCCTTCCTCTAAATAAATTTCCACCGCCAACAACGACTGCAATTTCAACTCCTTTTTTTTGAATATTTTTAATTTTTTTTGCAGTATTTTCCAAAACAGAATGTGAAAATTTTTCCTCACCTTCTGCAAGTGCTCCTCCTGATAATTTTATTAAGATTCTTTTCATTTTTATTTTTTATTTTTTAAAAATGCGGGCACCGTAGGGGCCCGCATAAATTATAATTATTTTTTCTTTTTATTTTCCAAGACTTTGTCGATAATTCCATATTTTTTAGCCTCGTCAGCTGAGAGCCAAAAATCCCTATCCATATCTTCTTCTAGTTTAGAAAATTTTTGTTTAGTGTTTTTTGAAAGCATTTCTGTTAACAATTTTTTATGTTTTACAAATTGTTTTGTTGTAATTTCTAAATCAGATACTTGACCCTCAAATCCACCCCAAGGCTGATGAATCATAACCTCAGAATTTGGCAGAGAAAATCTTTTTCCCTTAGCTCCGGAAGAGAGTATCATAGCGCCCATAGATGCTGCCATTCCTACACAAACGGTGGAGATATCAGGTTTTATATTATTCATGGTGTCTATAAGGGCAAGTCCCGCCATAACAGATCCTCCAGGAGAGTTTACGTAAAGAGTTATATCTTTTTCAGAATCTTCTGCTTCTAGGTAAAGCAGTTGAGCAATTATTAAATTTATGCTTTCGTCTCTAATCGGACCATAGACAAAAATAATTCTATCTTTTAAAAGCCTTGAGTAAATATCATAGGCTCTTTCTCCCATATTTGTTTTTTCTATTACAGTAGGAATTAACATAAAAATTTATAAAAATATTTTAACACAAAATAAATTTTAAAAAAGAAAAAACAATTTTTATCCTTCTCTGTTGTATTGAGTTTGGGTTGGAAAAGGAATTTCCACTCCTTCTTTTTCAAAAAGTTCTAAAATTGAAAGATTAATTCTTTCTCTAATATCCATATAATGATTATATCCTTGGTCTTCAACTTTATAAGTTGCATGAAAATCTAAAGAAAAATCTGACATATCTTTTAAATGGCATCTTATAAATTCAACATCTTTTTCTGATTTTATAATTTCTTCAATTCCAGTTCTTATTTTTTTTAATTTTTCAGTTTTTGTCCCATAAGCTGCCCCAACTTTAAAACTAAATCTTCTGTGACTTCTTTTTCCAGAATTATCTAAAATACCAGAAACCAATTTATCATTTGAAATAATAAGTTCCTCTCCACCTGCGCCTAAAAGTCTTGTCGTTTTAATTCCGATTTTTTTAACCCAGCCCCCAGAATTTTCAACTTCAACGTAATCACCAATATCAATTGGCGCATCTAATAAAATTGAAAGGTAGGCAAATAAATCTTTTAAAATAGATTGAAAAGCAAAAGCTATTGCAATACCTCCTATTCCCAGCCCAGCGACAAGAGCAGTGATGTCAATTCCCCAATTTGAAAATAAAAATAAAAATGCAAAAATCCAAACAAGAATTTTCAGAACTTTAGAAATTGCATTATAAGCGGTTTTAGCGTGTTTATCTTTTTGATTTTTTTTCTGTAGAAGGCTCTCCACAAAATTAATTAAAGATGAAAATATTTTTGCAACTTCAATTACAACTACCAAAATAAAAATATATTTCAAAAATTCTTCTGCTTTTTCAAAACTAAAAAAAGAAATAAATGGTAAATAAAAGGAAATAAAATAATAAAAAATTTTTCTGCTTTTTCCAATTTGTTCAACTATAAAATCATCATATTTATTAGATGTTTTAGAGAAAATTTTTTTTAAATATTTTGCCAAAAAATCTCTAAAAATACCAAAGACAAAAATTAAAATCAGGAAAACTATTAAAAATAAAAAATATTCCCAAAGAGTATGCTCAAAAATCATAAAATAATTTTAACATTTTTATAAAAAATAAAAACTAAATTTTTTATTTTTTAAAAATTAAATACTAGAAATAAATTCTTCAAATGAATTTAAAATTCCGCCAATTTTTGTCAAAATAGGATTTCCATCTTTAACCACTCCTTTTAAATTTTCAAGTTTTTCATCTACGTAAATTAGAGTTTGTTTTATTTTCGGTAGCAGAGAAATTTTTCTGTTTTCATTTGAAACAACTTCAAATTTTTGTTTAAAAGAAAAAGAAAGACTTGGTTTTTTTTCTTCTGAAAGATTTTCTAAGTTTCCATCTTCGTTTTCATTTATAAAAATTTCAGAAATATCTTCTTCTGCAATATTATTTTCAATATCTTTTTCAGACTCAACTTCTTCAACAGAACTTACTTCTGAAGCTGTTTCTGAAATTTCACTATTATCTACTTCTTCATTTTTATCTTTTGAAAAAATAAAAATTAGTAAGATAATAACTAAAATTACAACAACAGTAATTATTATTTTTTTTGTTTTATTTGTATTTTCTTCCATAATCCAAAAATTATAACATTTAATTTCAAAAATTTATATACATATTTTTAAAACAAAAGTTAACCATCTATCTTCTTAAATAATTCTTCAATCAAAATATCACAAACCTTAGACATTAAAATAAAAAAAAAACTTATTTCCATATTTAAATTTTCTTGCTCTTTTTCTGTAGTAAATTTTTCATGATATTGATGATAAAAAACATTATTTATAAACAGAGGTTGATTTTTCTCTGACATTTCATCTATCTTAATAAAACAAGGATTATTTACTTTTTTTTTTATTTTTTTATCATTAAAAAACTTTTCAAATCCACAATCAAGTTTGTTTCCAAAGTGAAAAGTAGCATTTCTTGAATGATATATAAATTCAAAAAACCTTACAGCTTTATTTCCAAATGTTTTATCTATTTCTAATAATTCATTACTTCTTTCTTTCCATTCACTGTCTTTAATATCTATTACTTTCAATATAAACGGAAAAAATTTCGTAGCATCCTTACTTCCGCCAATTTCTTTTATTTCATCAAGATTTTTTATTGTCCATATTTGCTTTTTATAATTTCTAAAAAATATTAGGGATTCATAAATTTGAGATGATAACAACCTGAGCATAAAAAGCTGTCTTTCATTCTTTAATCCATCAAAGACGTCATCTTTGCTTTCGTCTTCTAATGATTTTTCCAAATTTATGTTTAAGTCCCCTAAGGTTATAAAATGATTTTTTATTAAATTTAAAGACAAAAAAAGATGTAATTCTTTTTTTGTTAATTTTTCCTTTATTTTAGAATACGGGATTTCTTTATAACCTAAGTTTTTATATTTATTTTCATAAAAATATTTATCCGATTCTTTTTTTTGCATTTTTCGTACTAATTCTTGTTTTGTCTTGTTATTTCTTTTCTTTTTCACCATAAACCATATTATTATAAAAAATGAGCGGAATACCAACGGTGCTTAAATTAATCACACCACAGGTTCACTCCGCTCATTTTTTTATTTATTTTTTATATTATAACATTTTTAACAAAAAATAGATATAAATTATCTTTTAATAACATCGACAACTTTTCCATTAATAATAAAATCATCAGATTCATCTAAATAAATAGGTAAAAAATCATCCGTTGATTCTGAAAGTAAAACAATTCTTTTTTTCGCTTTTTCTTTAATAATTTTTTTAGCAGTTGCCATGCCGTCTATAATTGCCACCACTATATCTTCATTTTTAAAATTTTTAGCTTCTGAGTCTACAATAACAAAATCTCCATTTTCTATATTTTTTCCATTAACAAGGCTTTTGTTCATAGAGACTCCATTTGCCACTAATCCAAATAATTTTTTCTTTTTTGGAAGAAGTTTGGATGAGACTCTTAAGTATTTTTCTATATTTTCTTTTGCAAAGATCGTGGGAGAGCCATAGTTAGTAGCTCCCACTATCGGAATAGCTATTAAAGAAGAAGTGCTTTTTCCACTTTCGTTTTTAACGAGCTGGTACCCAGCTTCTGTAAACCTCAAAAAACCTTTTTTAACAAGTTGGGTTAAATGATGTTTAACTATTTGTGGTTTTCCAGATACTTCAATTAAATCTGCCATTTTTCTTAAACTTAATTTTCCTGCACCTGTTTGTTCTGAAATAACCTCTATTATTTTTTTTTGTGTTAAGTGCATAGAAAGATTATATCATATTTTTTTAAATAAAATAGTAAAGTTTATTTGACACTCTTGACTTATCCACAGACAAGATTGGCTTTCTATTTAGCAAATTTTTAATTCTGGAAAAAACCTCTTAAAAAATAAGTTACGAAACTTAGGGTTGTCCAGAAGTTGTATTTAAATTTTAAAAAATAAAAAAACTTGTTTTTCCAAGTTTTTAAAACAAGATTTTAAATTTTGTTGCGGAGGTGGAGGGATTCGGCGCCAATACTAAAATTTTTATCACCACTTCGTGGCTCAAAAATTTAAGTACTCGCTGCCCCGACTTTTCGAATCTTCACACTTCCTACAAAAATAAAAAAACTTGTTTTTCCAAGTTTTCAAAACAAGATTTTAAATTTTGTTGCGGAGGTGGAGGGATTCGAACCCCCGGTACGTTGCCGCACTCCGGTTTTCAAGACCGGTGCATTCGACCACTCTGCCACACCTCCGAGTTTTTTAAATTAAATTTAGATAAAATTTAAAAAGTCCTAAAATTTTAAACTAAAAAGGTTTTTTTTTCAAATTTTTTTATAAAAATTAAATTAGTTTTAATTTCTTATCTTTTACTTCATAAATCCTATCTATCTGACAATTTTCTAAAAAATATTTATTATGGGAAACTAAAATAACACTTCCTTTAAAATCTTTAACAAATTCTTCAAGAGAGAATATTCCGTCAATATCCAAATGATTTGTTGGTTCGTCTAAAATTAAAGTGTTTACTTTCTTTAGGGAAAAAAAACTAAGGAGAGCTCTTGTTCTTTCCCCATGGGATAAATATTTTATATCTTTTTTTATTTTTTCTTCTGAGATTCCAGCTTTTTTAAGGTAATGAAAAATAATACCATCACTCTCTCCTGTTTCTAACTTAAAAAAATTATATAAATTTTCATCCCCTACCAAAGATCTATCTTGGATCAAATTTCCAAAAACTATGTTCTTCCCAACTTCTATTTCTCCTGAAAAAATAGGGATTTCTCTTGTTATTGTTTTTAAAAGCGTAGATTTCCCCTCTCCGTTGTTTCCAACAATAGCTATCTTATCTCCAAAAAAAATTTCTATAAAAATATTTTCTACCAGTATTCTTTCATATCCGATATTTCCATTTTTGATTTTCAATGTTGGTTTATTTTCAAAAAAAGAAACATTTTCAGTAAAAAATTTTGTCTCAAATTCTTTTTCTGGTTTCTCAGCATTTTCCTTAATTTCTAAAGTTTTTTTTTTCAATAACCCTGATCTAGATTTTATATTTACAAAACCTTGTTTTTTGTAGGATCTTATAAGGTGGTCTTTTTCATCCATGAGTTTTTTTTTAACACCTTTGATGCTGTTTTGATGAAACTTTCTTGCCTGTTCTTTTATTTTTTTAGATTTTTCAATTTCATTTTTATAAATATTCATCTTTTTATAATATTCTTTTTTCTTTTCATCTCTCCAGTTAATATATTTAGTGTTTTTTTTAATGTTTTTTTTTAAATTTTCTATTGCTGAAAAATCTAAATTATTTGTTGGCTCATCTAAAAAAACAATATCTGGGTCTTTTGAATATATGTATGCTAGAGCAAGTTTTGTTTTTTGCCCTAAACTTAAATTTTTAATAATTAAATTATGATTAAAATTACTAAAATCAAAAAATTTAAAAACTTTTCTATTTCTTTCTAAAAAGTCTGAAAATAGAATATTCTCAATATTTTGTTTTTTTAAAAAAATATTAATATCTTGATTTACGTAAAAAATATTTTTACTCAAAATATTAAAATTTCCAGAAAAATCCTCATCTTCACTATTTAAAATTTTAAATAAAGTCGATTTACCTGATCCGTTTTTCCCAACAAGAGCTAGGTTTTCATTTTTAAGCAAATTAAAGGATAGCTCCTTAAATAAAAAATTTTCACCATATTCTTTTTTTAGTGAATTAACCTCAATCATAAAAATATAAATTAAATTTTAAAACAAAGAGGTTTTTTTTTCAAATTTTTTCTGTATACTTATTTATAATATGTCAGAAAAAAAAGAAGCTTTAGTTAACTGGGTTGCTCCTGAATATAAATTTCAAAAAAAAAGCACCGAGTGGTATTGGTTTTTGTGGACAATTTCTATTTTCTTAATTTTATTTATTTATTTTGTGTTTGATGACGCAAGCTTCGCTTTTTTAATATTTTTCATAACGATTGCAATTTCCATAGGATCAACAAAAAAGCCTCAAAATTATTTTTTTGAAATAACAGAGAAAAAAATTATCGAAAACGGAGAAGGAAAAATCAAAATAGAAGATTTAGAAACTTTTAACTTTGATAAACAAAACCAAAAACTTCTCTTAAAAACAAAATCAAAAACTGATTTTTTAAAAAAAATTCCTATTGATGAAAATTCTCCTCTTGAAAAAATTGAGGAGCTTCTCGCTGAAAAAGAAATAAGCAAAGATGAAGATCTGGAAATTCCAAAAGTTGAAATTTTTATGCAAAAAATTATTGGTTTTTAGAATCTTTTTTGCTATTATTTTTAAATTCGGAGCGTAGTGTTAACGGCTAGCACGCATGATTTGGGATCATGTAGACCGAGTTCGAATCTCGGCGCTCCGACAAATTTGAAAGTTTAGTTATTTGTTTTTTGATGGATTTTGCCGAAGGCAAAATCCATCAAAAAAAATTAAAAAATAAAAACTCAATATTTTATATTGAGTTTTTATTTTTAAAAAATTAATTTTATTCTGAAACGTAAGGAATTAAAGATAAAAATCTTGCTCTTTTAACCGCTTGGCTAAAGTTTTTTTGAGATTTTCTATCAAGCCCTGTATATTTTCTAGCTAAAATTCTTCCGTGTTGATTTGTGTATTTTTTTAAAGTTTTAATATCTTTATAATCAACAAATTTTAAACTAATTTTTTTCTTATCTTTTTTTATTTGCATAATTCTAATTTTAAAAAGGAATATCTTCTGGGTTAATTTCCTCTTCTGGATAATCTACATTATTTTTTTCAGGAGCTTTACTTTCTTCGTTTTTAGCACTTTGATTGTTTTGTGAATCTTGAGAAAAATTCCCAGATCCATTTGGCTTTTGACCGAATTGAAAATTTTCTAAAATAATTTCAGTTCTATACATTTTTTTACCACTTTCTTGATCGTCCCAAGATCTTGTTTCTAATCTTCCTTCAACAAAAATTTCTTGTCCTTTTACACAATATTGTGCGATTACTTCTCCTTGTTTTCCCCAAGCAACTATATTATGAAAAGAAGTTTTTTCTTGTTTTTCTCCGTTTTGATCTTTGTAAACAAAATTTGTGGCAACTCCAAAAGAAAGAACGGATCGCCCTGTTGGTGTTGTCTTAAGTTCTAAATCATTTGTGATTCTTCCGACTATTGTTGCTTTATTTACATTCATAAATTTATTATCTTAAAAAGATTTTAAAAAAGACCAAACATTTTTCCTTTCTTTTCTTCTGTTTTTTCTTCATTTTCAGAATTTTCTTCTACTTCTTTTGGTTCTTGATTGTCATCGGTTTTTTCTTCATTTTCAGAATTTTCTTCTACCTTCTTTTCTGAATCTTCTTTTTCAACTTCTTTTATATTTTTATCAATATTTTCTGTTAATTTCTTGTCTTCTTTTTTTTCAGCTTCCTCTTCTTCGATGTCTAAAACTGAAAAATCAGTTAAAGAATCGTCTTCTTTTGTTTTGGTGATTAAAAATCTAAAAACAAAATCTTTATTTTCTTCGACCTTTTTCTTAAAATCTGAAATTTTTTCAGGAGATAAGTTAAATTTAATCCAAGAAAAATAAGCCTTATCAAATCTTTCGTTTTTTGGCCCTATTTTAGTAATAATTTGGTAAGCGAGATCTATAAAAACGTTCTCACCTTTGGATATAACAGAAGCGCCAGATTCAGTTAAAAATTTTTCAATTTCTAAAACTTTTTCATCAGCCTCCTGTTGTGACATTTCTGGGTTTAATAAAAACCCAACTTCATAAATACTATTTTTATTCATAGTGAGAAAATTTTAACATAAAAAAATTAATATAAGAAATTTTAGAAAAAAATAAAAAAATGATTTTTGATTTTTTATTTACTTTTAATGTCTAATGTGGAAATCTTCTAATCTATTTAAAACTTCTCTAAGGGCTTGCTCGTCAGTGAAAAAAACTACTTTGTCTTTACCTATAAAACTATATCCAAAAACAATTTTAGCTTCTTCGTTTAAAACAACTCTTGTGTCTTGATTAAAAAGTACCAAGTCAGAGAAACCTTTTCCGCTGTGGTCAAACGGAACCCCCATTGCAACACCTAAGGTTGAGAGAAGATGCTCTTCAAGATTTAAAATTTCTGGAAAAAATGTGCTATAAACATCTACTTCAAAAATTAGAAAAGGATAGTTATCAATTCCAGAATAAATTCCAGTATTAAAATGTGGCCCTAAAGATCTTATGAGTGGACCAATTTGCCTTGAAGTTATTTTTTCTAAAAAATCTCCAGCTGTTGATAAAACTTTTCTTCCAAATTGATTTTTATTTGTAAAATAAAGTAATTTTATTTCACTAACTGGCACAGTGGCTCCTTCGATTTCACTTCTAAAAATAGAGGTTAGCTCCCTAACATTTATATTTTCAAGGTCTATTTCTGATCTAAATTCTACATCAATTAAAAGCTCTGCTTGCACAGGAGCACTGTCTATTTCGTCTTGCTGGTTTTTTATTTGAACAAAATAAATAATTATAAAAATTGTAACAACTCCAATAATAACAAAAACCGAAGAGAGGAAAATAAGTAAAACATTTTTTCCTCTTTTTGGAGAATTCCTTTGTTTTTCTTCTTTTTTTCTTTTTTCTTGAATGATTAGCTCAGCTAAAGATTTTGTGTCTCCTTTTAAAGACTCTGCGGCATAATCCCTATAAGTTTTAATTGCGCTTCTTTTTTTGGAAGGTGTTTTTTTTTGAGATACTTTTTGAGAATTATTATTTTTATTTAAATCATTTTCATTATCCATTTTCTATTTTTTTAATCTCTTCATTGAGTCTGTCTAAAACATCTGAGCTTCCTTTTTTCTTTGTAGGAGCTATTTTTTTAGAAGTTTTACTGATTTTTGTTTTAGAGATTTTTTCTGGAGTTTTTTTTTCAATCCTAACTCTTTTTGAAAATTTCCCCATTAAATATTTTCTCGGATTTTCCGATAAATCTGTAAAATCATCTGAAATTTCAACTAATTTTGCAGATGAAGATTTTAAAAAAGAAACAACTTCAATTTGGCAAAAATCTTTAGCTTTTATGTATTCAACCATTGGAACAAAGTCCCCGTCTCCAGCTATTAAAATAAGGGCGTCCACTTTTGGAGCAAGTTTTATAGCATCAACCGCAAGGCCAACATCCCAATCACCTTTTTTTGCTCCACCTAAAAAAATCTGTAAATCTTTTAATTTAGTTTCAATTCCTCCTTTTTCTAAAGCTTCTAAAAAAGTTTTTTCCTCTCCTGATTCTGTTGTAATTGCATAAGCAATAGACCTAACTAAAAGTCTGTCTCCAACCATGTCATCGACAATTTTTGGAAAATTAACGTTTTTTTTATATAAATTTTTTGCTGAGTGGTAAATATTTTGCGTATCTATTAAAACAGCCACTCGCTGATCTTTGTGTTTAATAACAGTCATTTTAAATTAAATATTCTTCAATTATAGCTTTAAACTTAAACAAAATCAATAATAAAAATTTTTAAATAAAAAAGTTAAATAAAATTTAAAATATTTTTTGTTATAATCAAATTAATAAAATGGATTTCAAAAAAATTGAAAAAAATATAAAAAAAGAAATTAAAAAATTCAAATTAGATTTTGTTTTAAATTATGTTGAAAAAAGATGTTTAAAAGCAACTTCAGAAATGGAAAAGAATGGTTTCAAAATTGACAAAAAACTTTTAGAAAAAATTTCTCGTGATTTTGCTAAAAAAATTTCTTCACTTGAAAGTAAGATTTTTGAAATTTCAGATGAGGTTTTTAACATAAAATCAACTCAGCAACTTTCAAAAATTCTTTTTGAGAAATTATTAATTCCAACAAAAGGCTTAAAAAAAACACCAAAAGGGGTAATTTCCACAGCAGAACCAGAGCTGGAAAAAATAAAAAACGAACATAAAATTATTCCACTAATTTTAGAATACCGGGAACTAACAAAACTAACCACTACTTACACCGACAATTTAAAAAAAATGATTGATAAAAAAACAGAAAGAATTTTTGCAAGATTTTTACAAAATGGAACATCCACAGGAAGAATGTCTTCAAGAGACCCTAATCTTCAAAATATTCCCGTTGGAGGAAATTATGGGAAAAAAATTAGAGAATTTTTTGTAACTGAAAAAAATTTTTCTCTTTATTCTTTTGACTATTCTCAAATCGAACTACGCCTTGCGGCAATTTTATCAAAAGATAAAAAAATGATAAAAGCTTTTTCTTCTGGGGCTGATTTTCATTCTGAGGTTGCAAAAGAAGTTTTCGGAGAAGAAAACCAAGAAACAAGAAGAAAAGCTAAGGTTATAAATTTTGGAATTTTGTATGGAATGGGGCCGTCTGCTTTAAGAAAAAATTTAGGTGGAGAAATTTCTTTAGACGAAGCTCGAAAATATTTAGATAATTATTTTGAAAAATTTTCAGGACTTGCAAATTTTTTAGAAGAAACTAAAAAAAAAGTTACAGAAAAAGGTTATTCTGAAACTTTTTTTGGAAGAGTTAGGTTTTTTCCAGAAATAAATTCTAAAATTCCTTTTCTAAAAGCTATGGCTGAAAGAACCGCTATTAATGCTCCTGTTCAAGGAAGTGCGGCTGACGTTGTAAAAATAGCAATGGGTTCTGTTTACGAGTTTTTAGAAAAAGAAAATTTACTAAATGATATAAAAATTTTAGTTCAAGTTCACGATGAGCTAATTTTTGAAATCAAAGATTCTGTTTCAAAAAAAAATATTGAAGAAATTGAAAACATAATGGAAAATGTTTTTGAAGAAAAAGAAGTTAAAAAATATTTAAAAGAAAATAGAAAAATTTCCAAAATTCCTATTTCTCTAAAAGTTGAAAAAAATATGGGAAAATCTTGGGTTGAATTAAAATAAAAAACGCCAAAAAATTGGCATTTTTTATTTTACTTTTTATGTAAAAATTTTAAGCTTCAACTTCAACTCCCATTGATCTACAAGTTCCTTCGATAATTTTACAAGCAGCGTCTAAATCTGTAGCAGAAAGATCTTCCATTTTCTTTTCGGCGATTTCTTTAATCTGAGATTTTGTTATTTTTCCAACTTTTTTAACCAAATTTTTTCCAGAACCTTTTTTTTGATTAATAGCTTTTAAAATAAGTGAAGATGCTGGCGGAGTTTTATATTTTATTTCAAAAGTTCTGTCGTCAAAAACAGAAATAACAACTGGAATAATGTCTCCTGCTTTTTCTTTTGTCGTTTCGTTAAATTGAGTTGTAAATTCCCCAATATTTATTCCGGCTTGCCCTAAAGCTGGCCCCACTGGTGGCGCGGGTGATGCTCCTCCTGCTGGAATTTGTAATTTTAATGTATTTATGATTTCTTTAGCCATATTTTTAATTTATTTTTTATTATTATAACAATTTTAAGAATAATATAAAATTTTTAGAAATTTTATATTCTTTGAATTTGCAAATAATCTAATTCTAATTCTGTGTCTCTTCCAAACATTGAAACTGAAACTTTTACTTGCCCAGCTTGAGGATCTAAAGAAATAATTTTTCCTTCTGTGCCTTTAAACGGGCCGTCGATAATTTTTACAAGATCTCCTGATGCAAAATCTATTTTGTAATCTGCTTTTTTGTCTTCTCTCATACTTTCTATTAAAAACGCCATTTCGGTTTCAGAAATAGGAACAGGATGAACTCCAGCACCAACAAAACCTGTTACTCTTGGAGTATTTCTAATAACGTGCCAAGATTCATCTGTTACTTTCATGTCTACTAAAAGATATCCGGGGTAGATAGTTTTTTCTTCTTCCACTCTATTTTTTCCTTTAATTTTTATAACTTTTTCTGTTGGTAAAACTACATCAAAAATTAAATGATCCATTCCGAGTGATTCAATTCTTTGTTTAATATTTTTTACCACAGCTTTTTCGTAACCTGAATATGTATGCACTGCATACCAATTTCTTACTGCCTCATCTCCTTGTTTTGCCATAATTTTATTTATTTAATTAATAATTTTATATCAAACTATTTGTAAACATTGAAAACAAATAATCTAAAATTCCTAAATAAGCTGCAAAAAATAAAGATATACAAACAACTGCGATTGTAAAATATAAAGTTGTTTTTTGAGTTGGCCAAGTAATTTTTCCAAACTCTTCGCGTACGCCTTTAAGATATTCCATAATTTTATTTAATTTTATATTTAATAATTTATTTTAAAAAGCCCTTTCGGGCTTTTCTAATATCTCTATTTTATATTTTTTTTTAAAAAAAGCAAGAAAAGTAAAGAATGGAAATTTTTTTGAGTGAAAATTGCTTTCAGCAATTTTCACTCAAAAAAATTTTTATTCTAATTTATAATATTTCTGAGGCTAAACTCCAATATCTTCATTCCAAATTTCTGGTTTTTCTTTAATAAATTTTTCCATCAAAAAAATACAATTTTTATCGTCCAAAACTAAAACTTCCACTCCGTTTTTTTTTAAAAGCTCTTCACTTCCTAAAAAATTTTTATTTTCACCAATAACAACTTTTTTTATTCCATAAAGCAAAATTGTTCCAGAACACATCGGACAAGGAGAAAGTGTTGTGTACAAAACTGAGTTTTTATAAACTGAAGCTTTTACTCTTCCTGCATTTTCAAAAGCATCCATTTCTCCGTGTAAAATAGGACTGCCTTTTTGAATTCTTTGATTATGCCCTGCCCCTATAATTTCTCCATTATTTACAATAACAGAACCGATAGGAATTCCTCCCTCGTCGTAACTTTTTTTTGCTTGCTCATATGCTTTTTTTAAAAAATATTTATCGTCCATTTTTTTAATTATTTAATAATAATTTTTTTCATTTTTTTTCCAAGTTTTAAAATTTTTTCCCCGTTTTTATTAAAAGAAAAATCATAATCTAAAATTTTTTCTCCATCAATTTGCACTGCCTTTTCGTCAATTTTTCTTTTTCCTTCTTTGTTGGAAAAAATAAATTCTGCTTTTTTCAAAACCTCTAAAATTTTCTCGCCATTTAAAATTTCTATCTCTTCTAAATTTTCCGGAATTCCTCTTTCTGAAAACTGAGCTTGCCAATTTTTCTGTGCTTTTTGTGCTTTTTCTTTGTTGTAAAAAATTTCAATAATTTCTAAAGCAAGTTCTGTTTTTAAATTTTTTGGGTTTTCTCCACTTTCTAATCTTTTTGTAATTTCTTCTAAATTTTTGTCTGTTAAAAGCTCAAATCCTAAAACAATCATTTCATCATTCCAAGACATAATTTTTCCAAACATTTCGTCTGCTGAATCTAAAAAAGAAAGCATGTTTCCTGTTGTTTTTCCCATTTTGGAACCAGAATTATCAACTAAAAGTTTCATAGGAATAACAAATTTTTCTTTTCCTGAATATTCTTTCATTAAATCTCGCCCTGTGAGCATATTAAAAGTTTGGTCGTTTCCTCCGATTTCTCCATCTACATCCATTGCAACTGCGTCATAACCTTGCATTAATGGATATAAAAATTCATGAAGATAAATTGGTTTTTCTTCTGTCATTCTTTTTCTAAACATATCTCTATCAAGCATTCTTTGAACTGTCACCTTCGAACAAAGTTTTATAACATCTTCAAAATTTAATTTAGAAAGCCAATTGTGATTATATTTTAAAGAAGCTGGATTTTTTCCAGAAAAATTCAAAAAAACTTCTGCTTGTTTTTTATAAAGTTTAGAGTTTTCTAAAACCTCTTTATGTGAAAGTTGAGATCTGACATTTTTTTTGTCAGGATCACCAATTCGGGCAGTAAAATCCCCAATCAATAAAATAATTTTATGGCCCATTTTTTGAAGAGCTTGTAATTTTTTTAAAGAAACGGCGTGCCCCATATGCAAAGTTGGGCCAGTCGGATCGATTCCTAAATAAATTTTTTGAGCAACTCCTGAAGAAAGTTTTTTTCTTAAAAATTCATCAGAGGGAAAATTTTTCACAACGCCTCTGGAAACAACTTCCGAAATTTTTTTCTCATCAGTATTTATTTTTATTTTTTTTTCAAAAAAATTTTTTAACATTTTTAAATTATAGCAAATTTTTTTTATAAAATTTTTAAAATAGAAATAAGTGCGGCGGAAAAATTGGCTTCGCCAATTTTTCCGCCCCCAAATTTATTTAAATTTCCAAATTAGAAAAATTAAAAAAAATTATTGAATAATCTCAATTCCTTTCCAAAAAGCAACCATTCCTTTTATTTCTTGAGCTGCATCAAAAGGTTCTGGGTAATACCAAGCTGAGTCAGATTTTTTTTCTCCGTCAACAACAACCGAATAATATTTTGCATGTCCTTTCCAAGGGCAGTCAGAGGTGTGTGAACTTTCTTCAAAAAATTCCATATTTAAAGATTCTGCTGGAAAATAATGATTATTTTCAATAACAATAGTTTTGTCACTTTCTGCTAAAATCTTGTCTTTCCAAATTGCTTTCATAATAAATTAATTAAATTAATATTTTTTATAATTTATATAAAAATTTTTCCATTTCTACAATTTTATTATTTTTTATATTTATCCCCTCTTTTTTTAAAATCTTACTTTTATTTTTTTCTCCTCCAAAAGCATAATCACCAATTTTTCCATCCGAACGAACAACTCGGTGGCAAGGAAATTTTTCAGGATTTTTATTTTTTGCCAAACAAGATCCTACGGCGCGATAAGCATCTGAGTTTAAACTTTTAGCTAAAATTTTATAAGTAACTATTTTTCCTTTAGGAATTTTTTCTATTTTTTCCAAAACTTTTTGTTGAAAATTTTTTTTCATTTAAAGCTATTTTAACAAAAAAATAAATTTTATAAATTAACTAAAAAGTCTCTTAAAAAATAAAACGATTTCTTCCCAAACATCTGCAACGGTTGGGTCTGTCCCCCCTAAAATCTCTTCCAAATCTCCCACTCCGTCTCCATCTGAGTCTGGATTGTTTTTGTCTGTTCCAATAACATCTTCCCAGTAATCAGAGATAGAATCTTCGTCGTCATCTTTCCCAGGAGCATAAGTTCCTAAAGATCCATAATGTAAGACTGATTTTTCTTTAACTCCACTTTCTCTAGAAAAAACTGCAGAAATATAAAACTCTGAACTTTTTGGAGTTGTGACCATAAGCTGGGTTTCCGTTCCAGATATAGAATATAAATTTTGTATTTCCTCTCCGGGCATTTTTTTAAAAATATCATAAGCTATGGCTCCAGCTACTTCATTCCAAAGTAAAAATTCTTGGCCACTTCTATAATCTATCTTCACTCCGTCAACTGGAGAAAATTCTTTACCTAGAACAAGTTCTCCGTTTTCTATAGAAAAATTTAGAAGATCTATGTTTCTTCCAGTCTTTAAATAATGATTTTGTGAATAATAATTTACATCGCCTAAATCATTAACAAATAAAATACTTGTTTCATATTCTCCAATTTCTTCATATGCTTGTAAAAATATTTTATAATTTCCGTCTTCAATTTCATTCAAGGTTATTCTGCTTCCGTTTTCAGTGCTTAAATATAAATCATATCCTTCAATTTCTTCCCAAATATCCAAATCAAAAATTCCGGCTTTTTCTCCATTTTGGTTTTCCACATATCCGTTAACAAATCCAGGGAAAGAAAAAGAAAAGTCAGAAGCAAAAGACATTGCCGGTAAACAAAAAAATATATAAAATATTTTTTTAAAATTATTTTTAAAATTTATCATATCGAATTAATTATATTACAAAGAGCAGAAAAAAGTTATTTTCGCTTAAATACATTAAAGCACACTTTTTTAAAAAAATAAAAAACTTATCCCCAGATATTTTTAAGTTCTAGTTTTTAATATATTTTTTATTAAAATGAAATGCAAGATATCCGAAAAGTAAAAAAATAAAACCTAAAACGATGATCAAAAAAGGAAAGCTGACGGAGTTTGAAAAATATTCATTAACATTATAAGAAATATATAAAAGTAAAAATAATGTATTAATAGATAAAATGGAAGTACTCTTCATTTTAACAGATAGAAAAACACAAAAGATGGTAAACAAAAAATATAAAATATTCCATTTGAGCATCGATATATCTCCTTCGTTAAAAAAAATGATAGCGAAAGTTCCGCCTAGTAAAATATCTACTTCCATAGGATCCCCTCCTTCCCAGATAGGATAAGTTGAGGCTGAGCCAGAGTTTGGAGTTCCTACCATTACAAAATTTCTCACTTCGTTTAAATGTTTTGAAGATTGAATAAAAGATCTGGCCACAAGCCCGCCCATTGAATGAGCCACTATATCAACTTCATCTTTACTTATTTCTTTTTTTATAATTTTTAAAGCAAGCTCTTCTAATATTTTTTCTTTTTTCATATTTTTTGATTATTTAATTAATTTTCTATCCAACCAATAAAATGGATTGGTTTTTCCCACCTTGTTCCATTTGAAATTAGATTTATTTTTCTTTTTTTATTTTCTTTTGCTAAAAAAAATTCATAGTCATAACCACCTCCCTCAAACAATAAAAAACCTCCAGGATTTCTGTCAAAATCATATAAAAGTATAACTCCTTCTGGGGAAGTGATTTGTTCTCTAATTTTTAGATTTTCTATCTCTTCAAAGAGAACCTCTCTGCTAGAATTATTTTCAGGATTGTATATAAAAAGATTTGGAATATCTCTTTTTTCAATCTCTTTTTCATCTACAACTTGGCCTTCTTCAAAATTTTTAATTATTTTTTTATTAGAAACAGAATAAAAATTTTCTTTATAATTTTCTCTATAACTATTATCGCAATCTGTATTTTTTTTCATGCAAGAAGTGTAGATAAATTCATGGCTGGAATTAACAGAAAGTGCAGAAAAATAAATATTTAAAGCTACTGAAATAATAAGAATTAATGGAATTAAAAAAGCTAAAATTACATAAAAGTTTTTTTGAATATTTTTTTTTAATTTTTCTAAACTTTGCATTTTTTAAAAATTAAAGACTGGGTATAAAAATATTATAAAAATAAAAATATAGAGCTACGAAGAAAAATATATAGAAAAAAAATAAAGATATTGTTATGTAATTTCTAACTTTTTCATTAAGAGAAAATTTAAATATTGATAGAAAAAATAAAAGTAAAATTATGTATACAGCAAGAGCTAAAAAAAAATATAAAACTATCGAATTTAAAAAAGAAAAAATAAAAATTGCTAATAAGAGTATAAACGCATTAAAAAATAAAAAATATTTTTCTTTAAATATACTTTCAAATACCAAAGGGACAATTACGAAAAAAATAAACATCATAAGTATTGCGTAAAAAAGACTTGATACTTCTCCTATACGTAAAACGCTGTATATCGTAGGCAGGGAGATTGCGAAAAATGTGTTAAATGCTAGAAAATATTTTTCTACAAAAATAAATTTAAATATTGATAGAAAAAATAAGAAAAAACCAAAAGCTATACCTAGTGTAAGAAAGATTGTTTTTGTTTCTTCAAGGTAATATGTAATAAATTCAAAATATGTTATACTAAATGATAATCCTATTAAAATATTAGGGAAAATTACTAATATTAATATATATATATTAATATTAATCTCCACCAATCTTTTTTAATAAATTCTTTTAGATTTTTCATATTTAATTATTATTAATTATAAACTCAACAATTTCTTCTTTTAAGTCATTTACTAACCTATACAAATAAAATAAAATACCCAAAAAAAGAAAGGGGTAAAATTAAAATATGAAATAGTATTATGTAGATTTTTTTTATTTTTTTTATCATATTAAATTTAACAAGTGAAAAAGAGATGATCACCGAAATCAAAGAAATAACAAAGTGTTTACTCCAAATATAAATAAAAAAAGGAATAAAAGAATAAAAAAAAGCGGTAACTAATTCATCTATACGAAAATCTGAAAATATCATTGTTGCAAAAACTCCCCCCAGACTAATATATATATATATATATATTGTTAATAATATTAATTTTATATTTATTTTTTCTATAATATTCATATTTAATTATTATTAATAAACTCAACAATTTCTTCTTTTAAGTCATTTACTAACCTATACAACTAAAATAAAATACCCAAAAAAAGATGCAGGTAAGGCTAAAATGTGGAATAAAATATAATATAATTTATTTTCTTTTTTTAAGAAAAACTTGGAAAGAAAAAAAGAAAAAGTAAATAATAATAAAAATATTAAAAAGTTAGAATACATTAAGTTAAAAAGAGTATTTAGAACTTCTAATAAATGACTTAAAATATTGTCAAAATCTTGACCCCACATAGAACTTCTAGAAAATTGAAATACCAAATAAGCTCCGCCTAAATTTATATATATATATATATATATTGTTAACAATATTAATTTTATATTTATTTTTTCTATAATATTCATATTTAATTATTATTAATAAACTCAACAATTTCTTCTTTTAAATCATTTATAAGTCGCCCGTGTTCCTGATCTGAAACATCAGAAGATAAATTAATATTACCTATCGGTATTGAGACTTTAGGAACTGTCTTGTCTCCTTGATTTTTAATTATAAAATCTAGGCCAGAAGGTTTTCCATCTTGATACAAAAATTGATGAGAAAAGCTTTGATCTACCTTTATATTTTCTATTGTATCAAAATTATCTCCATAAAAAAGAATACTCTCTCCTGATATTTTATTATTAATATCGTCTGGGTGAATATATGTATCTCTGCCGTAATCTCCTCCACTATTTAAAGCAAGAAGAAAATTATTTGGCTCAGCTGATATATTTAAATCTGCTTCGCTAAGATGATCTTTTAAAGCTCCGGGGTATGTTGGCATTAAGTTTCCAACAGAAGGAGAGTATGTATGTAAAAAATCATAAACTTTTTCTTTGTTGCAATAAATTGGAGCAGGTAAAAATCCTGATTCCCAAATGCATAAATCTTTATCTTCGATAACTTTTTTATAATTTTTATTTATAGTGTTGGTGTAAAAATACTTTGATACATATCCTCCAATAGTTGATAAATCTTGAGTATTTTTATCTACTAAAATTGGATCCCCTCCTTCCCAGATAGGATAAGTTGAGGCTGAGCCAGAGTTTGGAGTTCCTACCATTACAAAATTTCTCACTTCGTTTAAATGTTTTGAAGATTGAATAAAAGATCTGGCCACAAGCCCGCCCATTGAATGAGCTACAATATCAACTTCATCTTTACCTGTTAGTCTTTTTGCTTCTTCGATCCAAGGGATTAGGTATAAATCTCTAATTTCTGGAATTTCTAACCTCCAATCGTAGGGAACATCTATAATATTGCAACCTCCTCTGTAACCTTCGCTCCTAAGCTCATCTTTAAGATTTTCCCAACCTACTGAAAAATTAGCTGGTCCTGGATCATGTAAAACAAGTTTTTCAGAATCCCAAGCAGGGGAATCTTTTGGTATTTGAGGGTAAACAGAAAGGTTAAATTTTGTATCAGAGCCCATAATCCCCGGTAAAAGTAAAACTGGGGTTTTGTCTGAGTCTTCACAAACCCAATTTTCGTAGGGAATAGATTTTGCTATTTCTATCGTATCTGTTGTGTCGCAAGATATGTTAACTTGTATTGGTAGATAAAAAAATTCTTGATGTATAAGGCCTGTGTCGCTTGGAATAAAAATATTACCTTTTGGTATAACAGAGAGATTTTCATCGCAAGGTAAAACCATTAAATTTATAGATTTTGTGGATTCAAAAGAGTAGTCTTTTGTTCCTAATTTTATGTCCAAATCATACCTATGATAATGATCCTCTCTAAATTTAAAATAAGCTTTTCCCGACTCTACTACAGAAAAAGGTTTTGAAGTTCCTAAAAGATTTCCCTCACTATCTTTAATATATATTTCAATATCACTTTCTGCTTCATCTATTTTCATAGAAAAAGTTTTTTCTTTTTCATAATAATCTCCATCTTCTGCAAAAGTTACAACAGAAGGATAAACAATATCTCCTTTGTTTGTAGAAAGATAAAAATACATTTCTTTTCTTCTTACTTTAGAATCCCTATCTTGCAAATTCCTTGCAGCGCTTAGTGTAATTTCTACTTCTTCGTTTTTTAAATGATCTTCGATGTTAGAAAAAGAAAATTCTAAAGTTTCAGGTTCTGGAGGAGGAACAACAATTTCTGGAATTTCAAAATCAACATTAAAATAATTTACTTTCCATTCGGATTCTTCTGGAAGTTTATACCAAATTGAAAATTCTTTGTCTGTTTGGTTTAGATAGTCCTCAACCCTAGCTGAATATCCTGTTTTTATTTCATCAACTGATGGTTCTGAAAAAGAAGTTCCTTCTTTTATGAAATATTGATTGGTTTGGTTAATTTCTTTGTTAAAATAAAAATACACAGATATTTCATTTTCAATTATTCCTTGATTGTTGAAATCCTCAAAAATGAATAACAATTCTTGATAGTTGTCGAGGCCATAAATTGTTCCCTTGTTTAGAATTTTTCCATAAAGTTTTGGTGCCCTTTTGTAAACCTCTAGAGAGACATTCTCTTCTATCTCGAGCGTTTCAAACCTTACCACGTCATCACTTACTCTGTTTACTCCATTTTCTAAATCTCCTGAAGTGAGCACTATATTTTTCACCGAAATATTTCCTCCGATATCGTTACTTACACTAACTTTTACGTTTAAAGCTTCAGTGTCTATAATATTTCTTACTTCTAAAACAAAATCTCCTTCAAGTTTAGAATTCTTTAAAGTTGGAACCTCTAGGAAGTTAGAATTTACAATAATTTCTGCATCTTCAATATCAAAAGGAATTTCTCTTACTGATTTATCTAAGGTTATATTTTCCCTAATAATAAGATTTGAATTTAAATAATCTCCAGAAAAAGATAGCTTTTTATGGATTCCATCAACGTTTTCATATAGATTAATACTTGTTTCTAATATATCACTTGAATCTATATTTCCATAGGAATAAAAGTTTCGTGATGTGTATGTTCCAAAATTATAGAAATCTCCATATGCAAAAATTGTTGGAGAATCGCCTCTTGAGTTTTCTTGAAATGTACCATTATTATATACATCTCCATACACCTTAATTGTCTTGAAGTTTGTTACATTCCCATTATTTTCTAGGTTTCCATTTATAATAAAGTTATCATCTCCTAAGGAACCCATGTTTTTCACATCTCCATTTATGGTCAGTGGTTCTACCCCACTTTGGTACGGGTCTTGATTATTACGAATATATGAGCCCTCTTCTAAAACTATATTATCCGCTGTGATTGTATTTCCTTTATAGGGATACTCATGAATCCCTTCCAAAAAATATATTTCTTTTGCTTTTATTTCCTTAAAAATACCATCTCCCTCAATAATCACAGTTGATTTTTCTGCATAAATATTTGGAAGTCGATACGGAGAAAAAGTAATAGAGCCGTATGATTCTAAATGAAAATTATTATTGTTTAAAAAATATACGTTATGACCATAAACTTTTTCTGCTTTAAAACTTTTTCCATCTTCAAGATAAATACTTAAACTATTTTCTGTGTCTATAACTGATGAATCATAATAAGAATAAAAATTTTTAAGATCAACGGAATCATGAAAATAAAAAATATTGTTTGAATCATTTGTCACAATTAAGGAAACTTTTTCAGAACCTTTTATTTCAACTGGGTGATTTTTTGATGTGCTTGTTTTATACCGAAAATAAAAATCATCTGGTAAAACTGAATTGTTTTCAATATTTTTTGAAATATAAAAGTGATGAACATCTTCCATCTCTCCATTATTAATAAAACTTCCATCGAGATTTATATCAAAATCCCTTACTCCAAAAAATTTTCCATTATGAATTAAGTCTCCTTTTATTTCTATAGAATTATAATAACCTAACGCGGTTATAGAAATATAAATACTAGCATTCTCCTCTACTACTATTTTATCTGCCTCAAAATAAGGATAGCGAATAATTTCTACGGTGCCTTCTTTAAAATATATTTCTTTGGCTTTTATTTTAAAATTAGATGATGCTATTTGGTTGCTTCCATTGTAAAAATTTACAATGGAATTTGGCGCTTCTATTGATCTATATAAATTATACTTTACATCAATTTCTTTAATGTTTGAAGCATCCATAGATAAATAGGTTGCGACAGAATCAATTGTAATTTTATCAAACTCCGTTCCGTCCTCTTTTTTTAAATAAACATTATCGGAACTTGTTGGTAAAACTCCTCCACTCCAAGCTGTGGGATCAGACCATAAAGCATTATCTTTTTGAAGATAAATATCAGCCCCAAAAGAAATAAAAGGTGTTAAAAAAAATACTAAAGTTAAAAAAATTTTAAAAGATCGATTTGCCATTTTTATATTGTTAAAGTTACTAATTTAAATTTATATTAACACATAAAAAAATTTCAAAAAAAATTTCTGGGGATAAGTTTTTTATTTCAAAAAAATAATCACCCTTTCGGGTGATTTTTTTTAGAATTGAAATAAAATTTTTTATTTTTTTTCTTCTTCGCTTTCAGAATCTTTTTTTTCTTCTTCCTCGTTTTTGTTTTCGTCTTCAACAACTTCTGCTTCTTGTTCTTCTGAAGAATTTTCATCTTCCGATTTTTCTCCTTCCTCTTTTTTTTCTTCTCCTGCTTTTTGCATCTCTGCCATAATTTTTTGCAAAGAAAGATTTAGCTCGTCGGAAAATTTTTTAATTGCCTCTAAATCTTCTCCTTCTTTAACTGTTTTCAAAGAAGCTATTTTTTCTTCAATTTCTTTTTTCGTTTCTTCTGAAATTTTTCCTTCAGCATCTTTTAAAGATTTTTCTGCAAGAAAAATTATTTGTTCAGCTTGGTTTTTTACATCCACAACTTCTTTTTTCTTTTTATCTTCTTCTGCATTAGTTTCAGCATCTGCTTTCATTTTGTTTATTTCATCTTCTGAAAGACCTGACGACCCTTCAATTTTAATAGAATTTTCTTTTCCTGAAGTTTTGTCTTTTGCTTTAACGTTTAAAATTCCGTTAGCGTCTAAATCAAAGGTAACTTCAATTTGAGGTACACCTCTTGGAGCTGGTGGAATTCCTTCCAAAACAAATCTTCCTAAAGATTTATTGTCAGATGCCATTGATCTTTCACCTTGCACAACATGAATTTCTGTTGAAGTTTGGTTTTCTGCCGCTGTTGAAAAAACTTGAGATTTTGAAGCTGGAATTGTTGTGTTTTTTTCAATTAATTTTGTGGAAACTCCTCCAAGTGTTTCGATTCCAAGAGAAAGCGGTGTGACATCTAGAAGAAGAACATCTTTCACATCTCCTTGCAAAATTCCCGCCTGAATAGCGGCTCCATTTGCCACAACTTCATCGGGGTTAATCGATTTATTTGGCTCTTTTCCAAAAAGATTTTTTACCTCTTCGGTAATTTTTGGCATTCTTGTTTGTCCTCCAACTAAAATAATTTCATTTATGTCAGAAATTTCAAAAGGTGAATCTGCGATAGCTTTTTTTGTAATTTCTATTGATTTTGAAATATATTTATCTGCAATTTCTTCAAGCTTTGCTCTCGATAAAGTTAAGTCTAAATGTTTTGGACCTTCGTCTGTAGAAGTAACAAAGGGAATGTTTATGTTAGATTCGTTTGAAGTTGAAAGTTCAAGTTTTGCTTTTTCAGCCGCTTCATCTAATCTTTGCAGAGCAAGTGGATCTTTCTTAAGATCAATTCCACTTTCTTTTTTAAATTCATCTGCAATCCAATCGATAATTTTATAATCAATATCTCGACCTCCCATATTATGATCTCCTGCTGTTGATCTAACTTCCACAACTCCGTCTCCAACTTCTAAAACAGAAACATCAAATGTTCCTCCTCCAAAATCAAACACAACTATTTTTTGATCTGTGTTTTTGTTAAAACCATAAGCAAGGGCTGCTGCTGTTGGTTCGTTTATAATTCTTTTTACTTCAAGGCCTGCGATTTTTCCTGCGTCTTTTGTGGCTTGTCTTTGAGAATCGTTAAAATAAGCTGGAACTGTTATAACAGCTTCTTTAACTTCAGAACCTAATTTTTCTTCTGCATCCGCTTTAAGTTTTTGTAAAATAAAAGCGGAAATTTCCTCTGGCCTATGCCAATCTTCTCCCATTTTTATTTCAACTCCTCCGTTTTTAGATTTTCTTGTTTGAAAAGGAACTTTTTTTATATTTTCCTGAACTTCGTTTTCGTCAAAAGAATGACCAATAAATCTTTTAATTCCTACAACTGTATTTTCTGGGTTTGTAACTGCTTGGCGTCTTGCGAGCATTCCAACAACTCTTTCTCCTGCTTTTGTTTTTGCAACAACAGAAGGTGAGGTTCTGGAGCCTTCAGCATTTTCCAAAATTTTAGGCTCTCCTCCTTCCATCACAGAAACAGCAGAGTTTGTAGTTCCTAAATCTATTCCTATAATTTTACTCATATTTTTTGTAAATTAATTAATAATAATTTTTAATAGAAAAAATAAAGAAAATAAAGAAAAATTTTTAGATAATTTTAAATTATTCAAAAATTTTTACTTTTGCTTCTCTTAAAATTTTTTCTTCTTTTTTATATCCTTTTTGAATAACATCAGAAATTTTTCCAGAATCTTCCTTTTTTTCTGATTTTATTTTTTCTAAAGAAAAATGAATTTTAGGGTCAAAAATTTCTCCGGAAGATCCAAAACTTTCTATTTTTTCATTTTCTAAAATTCCCAAAAGTTGTTTATAAATATATTCAACTCCCACTCTCCAATTTTCTGGAGCAGAATTCCAAACTTCTTTGTTAGAAAAAGCGGCATCAAAATTATCCAAAACAGGGATAATTTCTAAAACAATATTTTCTTTTCCCAAAGAAGTAAAAAGTTTTTTTTCTTCTTCGTGATTTTTTTTTAAGTTAGCAATATCAGCCAAAGCTCTTTGCCAACCTCCTAAATACTCATCGTTTTCTTTTTTTAATTTTTCCAGATCTGAAATTTCTTCCGTGCTTTCGTTTTCTTTTTTTGTTTCATTTTCAGAAGAATTTTCTTCTTCTGAATTTTTTTTATCAATTTTATTTTTTTTCATAACTTTCATTTTTATCCTAAATTTTAGGATTTTAAAATTATAACATGCCTGTCAAATTTATCTTAAGTTATTTAAATAAAAAAGCCCTTCGGGCTTTTTTATTTAAATTTAATTTTTTAAATTTAAGCTTCTGCTGCTGAAACAGAGGTTGGGTTTGTTAAATCATAAATACTGAAAACAACAAAATTTAATATCCCCCAAACTCCAAAAATAATAACAAATCCTATAATGCTCCAAAAAATGTGAGATTTAGCTTCTGTTCTTTTTGTTTCATCGTCAGAATTTAAAATAAAAACCATCATTCCCCAAAAAAAATAAACAACAGAAAGAGAAATCAAAATTACAATAATTGGATTTAAAATTTCTGTAACAAAAATTTGAATTATTTTGGCAACTTTATCCATAGTTAAATTAAAACTATTTTATTTTAAGATTTTAAAGCAGGAAACTCTGGAACATCTATTGAGTCGTCTCCATCAACATCTACTGTTTCTTGAAGGATTTGAATAATTCCCCAAATTGAAAACATTATAAACAAAACTACGATACTTAAAGTAATTCCTTTTGTAGCACCTTCTTTTTTTTCTTCAGCTCCCCATAAGTAGGTAATTAAAGACCAAAAGAAAACAAGAGCTGCAAGAGCAAAAATAACAGTAGAAGCGCTTTGAATTAATTCTCCTAATGTGTTTATAAGTTCTTCAATTCCATTATCAGCTAAAGCTAAAACAGGTAAAACTGAAATCCCTGACAAAGTTAATAAAATTTTTTTCATATTAAAATAAATTTACTTATTAATAATACCTTTATATCAAAAAAAATAAATAAAGTCAAAATTAAAGATTAAAGAATTTGAAGGGTTAAAAATTTATTTAAAATTTATTTAAAATTTAATTTTATCAAAAATAACATCTTCGGAAGATCCTGTTCCTGTTTTTAAATTAGTGCTTAAAACAATGTTTACCAAAGACCAAATTGAAAACATTACAAATAAAAGAAAAATACTGAAAAAAAGCCCTTTTAAATATTCTCCTCTTTTTGAAGAAGCAAAGTTTAAAATAACCTGCAAGGCTTTCCATAAAAAAAATAGAAAAGAAAGAGAAAAAATTAAACCAACAAAACCTTTAATTAAACTTCCGACAAAAATTGTGTCTACTAATTCTGAAAAGCTGGCTGAAAAAGAAAAAAAGGGAATTAATAAAAACAAAAAAAATATTTTAAATTGTTTTTTTTTAAACATAATAATCTTCTATTAAATTTTTTTCTTCTATTTTTTCTATACCCTCTTCTGCAATAAATTTTTTAAATGTATCTTCCATGACGGTAT
Organism: Candidatus Paceibacter sp.; assembly: GCA_014237915.1. Lineage (GTDB taxonomy): Bacteria > Patescibacteriota > Minisyncoccia > Phycocordibacterales > JABACC01. Next base: position 23,664 of record JABACC010000007.1, on the reverse strand, counting down.
AAATAACATTTGCACCCAGAACAATACCAGCTCCAACAAGGGACCAAAGTAAAAAACTTCTAGCTGTTTTTATTTTTTCTGGATTTCCTTGAGCTTGAATAAATAGAAAACCTGAGTAAACTATAGCGATAACTATAAAAGGAACGGCTAAAATCATTATTAAATTTAAAATTGTGGAAATTAAATCTGAAATTGAGCCAATATTGCTATCTTTTAATGGGTTTTGTAAACACTCAAAATCTCCAGCGCAAGATTCTGCACTATAAGAAAAAGTAACAAAATAAATAGAAAATAAAAAAGGGATTATTAGAAAAAATAAATATTTTTTTGAAAAAATTTGATTCATGATATTAATATATTATAAGCTAAAAAAAAGAAAAAACAAATTTATCTATTGAGATATTTCAACACTCCCTTCGATTAAATCTTCATCTTCTAATCCGAAAACAGAAAAAATCGAGCTTACAATAAATGTTGCTCCTAATATGAAAAATATTCCAATAACTGCCCCGTTTATCATTTTTTTTGCTTTATCTCTTCCTCCGGTACTTGATCCTTGAAACATTAAAATTCCTCCTGCCCAAATTAAGGTAACGACAAATAAAAAAATAGCAATACCTGTAACAAAACTAGTGACCGCATTTATTGTCATTATTAAACCATCAAATCCTTTAGTATTTTTATCACATACTGGATCATATTTCACAAGCCCTCTTTCATATCCCCTGCTGGTATCATTTACTGGATTCCCTTTTTCGTCATATTTATAGCAGTTAGGATCTTGGCCATCTCCTTCTTCTGACCCTCGTCCTTCTTGAGAATCACTCAAAACAGCCTTTAGGCCGGCTTCTACAAAATTACTTAGCCCATCTTCATTAATTTCTGGAGCGCTGAAATTTTCAGCTTTTCTTATTTCTCTTTGCTCATCAACTTCTTTTAACTCTTCTAGATAAAATATCCAATTTTCTTTTTCAGTATTAGTTAAATTTGGATTTTCTATAAAAAACTTATCGACAAATTCTTCAATATCTTCTACAGAACTTTTTTCAAAAAGATCTTGGATTTTTTCTTTTCCGTCTTCGCTTGCTAAATAATCTTCAAGTATGTCTCTGTAAAGATCAGTACCCGAGTTAGGAGAAAGTCCATCTTCGTCCTCATCTAAAGTTTCTTTAAACTGTACAAATTCTTTTAGCGAACTATAATTTTCTAACGTTTCAATTGCTAAATCTTTAATATCTTCATCTGTATCTTCCAAACTTTTATTTGCTTCTTCTAATTGCTCTGAGGGTGTTAAAGTTTTTTCAACCTCATCTTCGTTTTCAGCAAAACTATTTCTTTTGTTATTTCCCCCAAGTTGATCGTTGTAAACCCCTTCAAAATCTGTTAAGTTATCCAAAATTTTATCTTCAATATCTTCGTCTTCATTATCTGAATTTTCTTGTAAAATTGTGACGGTGTAGCCTGTGTATTTTTTTTCTCCATCTCCATCAAGAAAAAAAATTTCTCCGCTTTGCTCTTCAGCAAAAAAAATATAAGAAATATTTGAGTTGTCTTTACTTAAAGATGAAATTTCATACCGAGAATTTTGAGCTGAATAAAAAACTTCCTGAACTTCAGTTTCAAATATTTTTTCTGGGTTTTCTAAAAAATACTGAAAAACTTCTTCTGCTGGAATTTCAGAAAAAACAAAGTTGAATACAAAAAAAACTGAAAGAAAAAATATTTTTAAAATTTTTTTAAGATTAGAAAAAATATGCATTATCAATACATTTTACTTGCCAAGAAGAAGTAAGTCAATAGATCTTGAAGCAGAAGAAAAAGATTCTTTGGCGGAAAATCTTCCACTAATATAATTATTTACAAGGTCAGAAAAAATTTTGTCAGTTTTTTCTTCGTCTGGATCCATAAAAGAGCTTCCGTAAATTGCTTCTTTATAAAAAATATCCAAATATTTATCACCTTTTAAATTCGCAACCATTTCTTTTCGCACTGGCGGAAGTTGTGTTTTTTCTTCAATTTTTTCTAAAATATCTTTATTTGCAATTCTAAAGGCAAGAATTGAAGAATTTTCTATATTTTTAGCGCTTTTTGGAATAGCAAAAGCAAAAGTTTTTAACATTACATTATTTCTTAAGTCAGAAGATGTTCTTGGAATTTCTGTTACATCAAAATTTAAGTTTGGATTTTTTAACCTTATATCAGAAATTTCTGAAGCATAACCAAAATAAACCCCTAAAGAGCCTCCTATGAAAAAATCTTTAGAGTTTGGCATAGCGGTATTCCAAGAATATTGTGGAGCATTTGGATTTGAAAAAGAAGAGAAAAAATCTAGTGCGTCGTAAGGGGTTTGAAAAGAAGAATTTTCATAAAGAGTTGATTTATAAATTCCGTTTTCTTTTTTTATAATTGGATTTCCGCTTTGAAAAAAAAGTGTTGCCAAAATTTCTTTTAAATTTTCCACGTTATCTCCGTCTCCAAAAGCCACAATAGATTTTATAATATTTTTATTTTCATCTATTTTATTTATCTTAGGAGCCATTTCTAAAAAATCTTTCCATTCTTGAGGAGGGATTGGAATTCCTGCTGAGAAAAAAAGGTCTTTGTTGTAATACATTACAATTGGATCAGCTAAAAAAGGAATAGCCAAAGATCCATCTTCTTCAAAAAAAGGAGAAAAAGATTCTAAAAAAGTCCCAAAAAAAACACTTTCAGAAATACTAGAAGTTGGAATTTTGTAAATTTTATTTATATTATTAAAAATTGTGGAATTAGAAACTAAAATAAGGTCTGGAATATTTCCTTCAGCTACCGCTTCTAAAAATTCTTGATTAAAACTCTCTTCGCTTTTTTGAACATAAGAAACTTTTGAATATCCCTCATCTAAATTTTTCAAAAAAGAAAGTCCTTCATTAAAAATATCTTCATCTAAAGTTCCCCAGATTTGCATTTGCCCTAAATTTTCTGTTTCTGTATTTCCGCTTGGGCTGTAGTTTGTAAATGCAATAAATCCAAAAAGTCCGGTTACCCCAAAAAAAATTAAAAGAATTATTTGAAAGATACTTATTTTTTTTTTCATTTTATATTTTTAATTAATTTTTCTAAATAAAATTCCGTAAGCGTATTTTCCCAAATCAAGTTTTTTTTCAACTTTAAAATCAAAAGTTTCAAAAAGCTTTAAGGCTTTATTTTCAGAAAAAACAAGATTTTCGTTTGGGCCAATTCCAGAAAAAGAATCTTTCCAATCGATTACCAAAATTCTGCCTTTTGAAATTAAAACTCTCTTTACCTCTTCAGCAAAAGAATTTTTATCGTTTATTTGAAACAACATAAAAGAAGCAACCACCAGGGAAATTTTTTCATTTTCAATTTTTAAAGAATTTTTTTTCTCTAAATCAGAAATTAAAAAATTTATATTTCTATAATTTTCTCCTTGCAGCTCTTGTGCTAATTTTTGACTTATCTCTTTGTTTAACTCAACAGAAAAAACATTTCCGCTTGGTCCAACTTTTTCTGAAAGAAGCTTTGTATAAAAACCAGAGCCTGCTCCAAAATCGGCCACATTAGTGCCTTCTAAAATTTCTATTTGTTCTAAAACTTTTTTAGGATCAACAAACATTAATTATATTATATTGTATAAAAGAAAAATAAACAAAAAATAGAAAGGATTTTTGTTTAAAAAATTAGTTTTAATTTTTTAGTTATTTTCTACGAAAAAACTTTTCATAAAAATATCTTCAACTCTGTAAAATTTTATCTCTTCGGTTTTTTCTCTTGAAAAAACATCGAGGCAGGCATCTTTAAACTCTGGAACTGTTTGTGAGCTTTCACAAAAATCAATATTGTTGTTATAAAAAGCGTCTGTTAAAAGATAAGAAAAAACGCAAGAATCTTTAAGGCCGAACTGAGAAACTTTTTCACAGCCAGAAATATTTCCACTTTCTTTGTATTCATTCATAATTTCTTCAAATTCGATTAAGGAAATTTCATTTTCTTTGGCTAAAATATCAGATTCTTCCTCAGAAATTTCTAATTTTGTAACATTTCTTGATTCTTCTGCAGAAGGTGTTTCTTCTAAATTTTGATTTTCAGTTTTTTCCATAAAAAAATAATAGAAAAAACCAGCTAAAATTAAAATTATTAGAACGGTTAGTGTGGTGATAGTGTTTTTTGACATAAAAATTTTTAAAATTTAATAATATAAATTATATATCAATATATCTAAAAAACAAAAAATTAAAAAATTAATAAAAATCAATTACTCTAAAAATCTCTTCGGTGCTTGTTGTTCCATTTAAAACTTTTAAAACTGCATCTTCTTTTAAAAATAAAATATTTTGATGTTTGGTGCCCTCTTTAATCTCTTTTTCCGTTGGGGAAGTTTTTAAAATCTCTTCTAATTTATTATCCATTAAAATTGCTTCAAAAACTCCAACTCTACCCCTATAACCTGTGTTGTTACATTTTTCACAGCCAGCTGGTTCAAAAATTTTTTCTTTTAAAATTTTTTCGCCTGTTTTTTTCTCAATATCACCAATTCCATCATAAACTTTTTCTAAAATTTCTCTTGTTTTTCCATCAATTTCTATAAAAGATGTTTCTCTTTTGCAGTGCGTGCAGAGCCTCCTGACAAGTCTTTGAGCAATAATTAAATTAACAGCTGTTGATAAAATTTTTGGGTTTACTCCTAAATCTAAAATTCTAGAAAAAGAAGCTGCGGCTGAGTTTGTATGTAAAGTTGATAAAACTAAATGCCCCGTAAGCGCTGCGTTTGCAGAAACGTTTGCTGTTTCTTTGTCTCTGATCTCACCTATCATCACCACATCTGGGTCTTGTCTTAGGGCAGCTCTTAACCCTTCTGAAAATCCGTAACCTTTTTCTCTGTTTACTTGAGTTTGAACAATCCCCGGAACATGATATTCGACTGGGTTTTCAATTGTCATTATTTTTATACTTGGATTTTGAATTTTTTTCAAAAAAGCAAAAAGAGTTGTTGATTTTCCAGATCCAGTTGGGCCGGTATTTAAAATCATTCCATTTGGCCTTTTTATTTGTTCTTGCATTATTTCTCTAAAATACGAAAACATTCCTAAATGCTCAATTGAAACTGAAATTGAATCTGGATCTAAAAGCCTTAAAACAATAGATTCTCCGTATGGATTTGGAACTGAGGAGACTCTAATTTCTAATTTTGACTCTTTCATTTTTATAGAAAATCTCCCGTCTTGAGCTGATTGTTTTATATTTAATTTCATTCCTGATGTAATTTTTATTCTAGATAAAATTCTGTTGTAAGTTTGTAAGTCTAAAAAAGTTATATTTGTTAAAATTCCATCAACTCTAAACCTCAACCTGCAATTTTTTTCTTCTGGCTCAATATGGATATCTGAAGCTCCAAGAGCATCTGCAGAATATAAAATAAGCTCTATAACTTTTGAAATTCTATAAGATTTGGTTGAAGCTAGAGCTTGATCAATAATTTTTTTAGCTGAGTCAATATTTTTTAAATCATTTAAAACATCTTCGATTTCAATAGAAGAAATATCGATAACTCCTTTTTCAGTTTTTACAGCGTAAGAAATATCTCCATAACGAGACCAAGCTTTTTCTAAAGATTTTTCTGAAGCCATAAATAAAACAACCTCATATTTTTTTGCTTTTAATTTTTCAATTTCCATTTGAATCTCTTCGGGAAATGGCGAAATTACCGCTAAATAAATTTTTCTTCCTTTAATTTCAAAGCCTGCGATTTTTGTAGCCCTTGCGGTTTCCTCAGAAATAAGCCTTAAAGCGTCTGTATTTATAGAAACATTTGTTAAATTTACATATGAAATTCCATATTTTTTAGCAAGGACTGAAATAATTCTTTCTGCATTATTTGCCTTGAGTTTTCTAAATCTTTGCATTGATTTTGAATCTTTAAATTCCAACATAATTTAATTATACTATGTTTTTTTAAAAAATTTTATTTTTATATTTTTTTGTGGCGGATTTGCCTTCGGCAAATCCGCCACAAAAAAATATAAAAATCCAAAAAATTTAAATATTTACTTTTTTTTCTGTTATAATCTGAAAATATAAATAACTTAAAAATTTAATTATGTTTGCAACAATTTTTTATAACCCTATTTACAATCTTTTAATTTTTTTCTTAAATTTTTCTTGGATGGATGCTGGAATTGCAATTATTTTAACTACAATTTTAATAAAAATAATTTTATATCCTCTTTTCAAAAAACAAATTAAAACTCAAATTGCTCTAAAAAAAATGAAGCCAGAGCTTGATGATCTGAAAAAAAAATACGAAGGAAAAACGGACAAAGAAAATAAACAAAAAATGGCTTTTGAAACAATGGACTTATATAAAAAATATCAGATGAATCCTTTTATTTCTTTTTTTGTTTTAATAATTCAAATTCCAATAATTTTAGCAATGTACTGGGTTTTTTATTCTGGTGGTTTGCCAGAAGTTAATACAGAAATTTTATATTCATTCATTTCGATTCCTGAAAATATTATTATGAATTTTTTAGGTTTTGTTGATTTAACAAAATCTTCAATAGTGCTTGCTATAATTGCAGGAGTCAGCCAATATGTACATTTCCATATTTCAATGCCAGACGTAAAATTAAAAGATTTTAAAAATATTTCTGGAGATTTTAAAAAAGATATGGCAACTTCCTTTTCTGCAAATATAAAATATGGTCTGCCAGTTTTTATTTTCCTGCTTCTTGCTTTTTGGCTTCATGCGGCCATTGCTCTTTACTGGATAAGCTCAAATCTTTTTATGATAATGCAAGAACATCTTGTCAGAAAAGAAAAACAAGAAATTAGAAATATTAATATTTAAAATAAAAATTATGAAAAACTTATTAAACACAAGATATTATTTAGAGATAGTTTCCGTTCCAATATTTATTTTTTTAACTCTACACCTAATAAACATTTTTCTTTCATCTTTTGGAAGTTTTTCTCACGATCACGATCATTCTCATGACAATTTTTTTAGCATAATAGTTGATTTTTTTTCTCTTCAAAACTTATTGGCAATTTTAATTTTAGGTTTATTTGTAAATGTTTGGCATAACCCAAAAATGAAAAATTTTGTCCCATGTTCTCATTCTGTTTGTACTCATAAAGAAAAAATTGGTCACTTTTTAGCAAGTCTTGCATTCATATTTCATCTATTTCCAGAAAGTATTATTAGATATCAAATTATTTCAGATTTTCAAACGGGAGATTTTTTGATAATTTTAGCTTCTGTCGGATTTTTAACTCACTTTTTAATTGATATTATTATTGTTTTTCTCCTTTCTTCTTTTTTCTGGAGAAAAAATTTTCAAAAGCTTGTTTCTTTTTTTATTTTTTTTATTTTTTGGCTTTTTTCTTTATGGGTTGGAAAAAACGGAGGTATGAATTTAGGAAATTCTCTTGAGCCTGTTTTATTTTTAATTTCCGCTTTTTTACTTTCAATGTTTATTCACAAACCTCATAAATAGAAATTAAAAAGTAAAACCTTCTAAAAAAATTTTAATTTCTTTTTCTATTTTTTCAAATTTTTCATTTGAAATTTTTTCTAGAAAATAAAAATCTTTTTTTTGTGAAAAATCTTTCTTAACAAAATCAAAACCTTTTAAAGAAAAGTACCCGAAAAAAGTTAAAAAATAGGCCATAAAAAAAATTTCTAATTTTTTTGAAAAATCTTGATCTTTATCTTTAAAATAGAAAAAGAAAAAATTTTTACAAAAAGAAAAAAGTTCCTCTTCGCTCTTTTCTAAAATCATAAATTTTTCTAAATAAAAAAAGAATTTTTCTAAAAAAATTATTTTTTCTTGATTTTTATTTTCAAAATAAAAATTTTTAATCATTTTTCCACCAACGGCTCTCCAAGAATATTTTCCTTTTATAATTTCAACTTCCGAAAAAGAGTATTTTAAAAAAGCATTTTTTAATTTTGATTTTTCTGATCTTCCGTCTACTACTTCTATTTTTATAATTCCAAAAAATTTTGAAAAAGCTAAAACTTCCAAGCTTTTTTCTTTTTTTTCTTCAGTTTTTAAAACAAAAATTTCATCAGAATAAACTTCATACATAAAAAATAGTATAACAAAATAATAAATAAGTTTTAAAAATTATAAAAAGATAATTCTTGTATACTTATAAGCTAGAAAAATATGGTATTATTTAAAAATGATTAAAGAATTTTGTAAAAAAATTTTCTACCAATCAAATAAAAAAAATTTTTTAGAGTACATTATTTTTTAAATATAATAATAATATTATCTATACTAAATTTGGCTCTATCGACCGTTCCAGAGTTTTTTAAATACCAAAAAGTTTTTGATATTTTTGAATATGTTTTTGTTTTTATTTTTTCAATAGAATACATTGGTAGAATAATTGGATCTGAAAAACCCTTAAAATATATTTTTTCTATATGGGGATTTATAGATCTTGTCGCAGTAGTGCCGACTTTTATAAACTTACCAAATACGACTTATTTAAAAATATTTAGAAGTTTAAGATTATTAAAATTCCTAAGGACAATAAAAAATAATCTAAAAAATAAAGAAAAAATACTTTCAATAACAATAGAAGTTTACCTTACAATACTTTTCATATCTTCAGTCTTTATTTCTATATTAATTTTTATTTTTGAGAAAAATTCACAAATAGCAGTCTTTTCTTCAATACCGAGTTCTTTTTTATGGTCTCTAAAAGTTCTTATGGGCGGAGTATCTCAGGCACAACCTTTAACTTTTCCAGGAAACTTTTTGGTTGTTATATCTAGGTTTATCGGGCTTTTCTTGTTTGCTATCCTTGTTAACTACGTATTATTTTTCTTAAAATCTTTAAAAAAGAAAAATTAAATCTTTAAATCAATTGTCTAAATTTTTCTTCAATTTCTCTATCAACGAGAGCTTTTTCTCTACCATATTTTTCTGAAGAAATTTCTTTTGCTCTAATTAAATTAAGCTCTGACCCTTCTTCTGGTGCCAGAGTTTTTATATTAAAAGGTTTAACTGGCTCTCCCCCAACAAGTAATTTTATATAAGCATTGTGATTTTTAAGCCCAATAATATCTTTACTAGAAAATGTTGGTAAAAATTGTTTTTCCAAAAATTCTGCATCCTCAGAGCCAACACGAAAAACAGCCAAAGATCCCACATTTCCAAAAACAGCATTTTTTATATCTTCATCAATTTGAGAAATATATTGGTGAGCAATATTTAAAGAAAGTTTGTATTTTCTTGCCTCAGACAAAATTTGAGAAATTGAATCAGTTGTAATATTTTGAAACTCGTCTATATAAAGATAAAAAGGAGGGAGATTTTTTATATCAGAATCAACCCTAGATAAAGCAGCCATTAAAATTTTTCCAACAATAATAAGCCCTAAAAGATGAGCGTTTAGCTCGCCCAATCTTCCTTTTGATAAATTTACAAGAAGAATTTTTTTCTCGTCCATTATTTTTCTAAAATTTAAAGATGATTTTTGCTGAGCAATTATTGGTCTCATAATGTCATTTGATAAAAAATTATCAAATTTAGAAGTTATGTAGGGAACAATATTTTCAAGGCTTGCCTCTCCTTGCGCCTGTTGGGCAATTTTTTGCCAAAATTGGTTTGTAATTAAATTTTTAGATTTTGATAATTTCATTTCTCTAAATTCAGAGTCAGACAAAACCCTTGAAACATCTAAAAGGGTTGAGCCTGATTCTGGATCTTCAATGGTGAGCATTACAGCGTTTCTAAAATATTGTTCAAACATTGGGCCTCCTGTTGCTTTCATATCGAAAAGTTTATTAAAAATAGAGAGCATTTCGTCAACAACAAAAGTTTTTTGCTCGGGAAAATTTTTGTCATATTCAAGCATATTTAAACCAACAACTTTTTTCATATCAGATGGATCAAAATAAACAACATCTTTTGCTCGTTCTGGCGGAATATTTTTCAAAATATCTTCAATATCTGAGCCGTGAGGATCAATAAAGCAAACCCCTTCTCCATTTTCAATATCTTGAATTATGGCATTTTTTAAAAGAGTTGTTTTTCCTGTTCCTGTTTGCCCAATAACATAAAGGTGTCTCATTCTATCGATTTCATTCATAAAAATTTTTGTTTCTTCTCCTTGGTGCTCGTTTATTCCAAGTAAAATTTTTCCTGTTGATTTTTTTTGTGGGAAAAATTCCTCTTCAGGTTTTTCAATTTTTTCGCTCTCAAAGTTTATTTTTTCTTCTGGTTTTTTTTCTTGAAATTTTTCATAATTATCATTCCTTTTTTTCTCTTCCTCAAAACTTTTTTTTGAAATTTTTTCTTCAAAATCATCAACCTTCCCCAAACTATAAGAAAGTTCATTTTCTTTTTCTTGAAAATTATCTTCAGAAATATTTTTTAAATTATTGTCTTTTTGAGATGAAAAATTTTCCGAAGGAAAATTTTTTGCTTCTACTTTTTCATTTTCTACTTTTTTTTCTGGAGCAGAAAAACTTGAGCCTTGAAAATCTTCCAAAGCTTCTTCTGAAATTTTCTTTAATTTTAAGTCTACTCCAGAAGAAACACTGGCTCCTGAAGACAGGGTTTCTCCTGCTTCCAAAGTTTTTTTAGGAAAATGAAAAAAAGATGAAAGTTCAGAAATATTTAAATTTAAAATATTTTTTTTATCAAAAATTCTATAAGTAAAATTTTTAATTAATTTTTGTAATTTTTTTCCATCAACTTTTTCAAAAAAAAGACTGTTCCCAGCAGGATTTTCAAACTGCATAAAAGCAGCTTCAATGGCAGAAAGAATTTGCAAAGCTCCCCGCTCTGTTTCTCCAGCCGAGACAATATTTATATTGGCTTCAAAAACAGAAGAAGAATTTTTTTCTTTTAATTGCTCTAAGAAAAAATTTTTTTCTTCACTTGAGCCTGATTTTTCTTCATTTTTATTTGAGGCTAAAAAAGTATTGTAAATTTTATTATTTAAATCTACTAAAAAAGAAGTTTTTTTAGAGACTATTTCGTTTACATCTTTTCCTTCGTCTACTTGTTTTATAGCTTTTCTAACTTTTTCTGAAAAAGGTTTTTTCGGAGTTTTTAAATTAATCTGAATGGCAGCGCCTTCCTCTTTTTTTAAATTAGAAAAAGCTTGAATGATTAAATTTAAAGGATCATAGTCTAAATTTTTATAAGTTGTTAGAGGAAAAAAATCATTTTTTTTTAATTTTGCAAAAGACCCTGCTACAAGTTTTTTTTTATTGAAAATATTGTAGTCATCACTGGCTTCTAAAATTTTGGCTTTTGGAAAAACTGCTAAAAGCTGATTTTTAAAAATATTTTCTTTTCCGTCTGGAATGGCACAGTAAAAATCAACTTCGTCTGAGTTTTGCGCCAGTGCGATTTCTAAAGAAAAATAATTTTCTTCCTCAGCAGAAGAAACAGCAAACATTCCAGAAAAAAATTGTTCCATTGAAGAAAGTAATTCTTTTAAATTTTTATTTTTATCTTCCTCTTCTGCAGAATTTGGGATTTGAATTTTAAATAAAGTTCTTTTTAAAGAAATAAAAAACGGCTCTTTTTCTTTTAATTTTTTTGGTTGATATCCAGATTTTAAATACTGAACTAAAAATCTGTGAAAATCATCTTTAATGTGGAAAGATTCTGTTTTTTCAATTGCATTAATTGTGTTTAAAATTCCAACCTTATTAATTAAAGATAGAAATTCTTCCATTTTTTTATCATCTTCATCTGGAGAAAGTTTTAAAACGATGGCTTCTGCACTATTTTTTTTATTTAAATATTCAGGAGAAGCTAAACTTATAGCCTCTTTTGGATATTTTTCCAAAACATCGCGAGCAACAGCTTCAGCTTTTTTTTCGTTTAAGTTTCCAAAAGAAGAATTATATTTTTCTTGAGAGTTTAAATTTAAATTAGTATTAAAAAATTCTTTATCTTGCTCGGGGGTTTTTATTATTTTCTCACCAAAAAATTCTTTTTCCATAAAATAATTATAGCAAAAAATAAAGAAAAATTTTTTAAAATAAAAAACCCCTATTGTTTAAATAGAGGGTAGTGACGAGACAGCTCAAGATGCTGATTGGGGGGTATAGTGAGTATCTTATCTCAAACCATCTCGCCGAGCAAAACAAAACAAGTAAGTTCTGCTCACAGCTATTTTGTACTAAAAATTTAAAAATCAAAAATATTTTTAAATTAAAATAAAAACCCCTCCACCAAACTCATAATTCAGTAGAGGGGCTAGTTTGACAAGAAATACAAGGACTTAACTATTTCTTGTCTAAACAAGAAAGTTTAATATTTTTACAGGATAGGGTCGAAAAAAATATTACTTTCTTGTTTTTTTTAAAAAGATCAAATTTTTTTATATTCTATGTAAAAAATAAAAAATGCAAGAAAAAATTAAATTATTTCTTTTGGTCTAAACTGTAAAGCTTCTAAAATATGTTTTTCTTCAACGTTTTTTTTCTCTTCAAGATCTGCCAAAGTTCGTGCTATTTTTAATATTTTGTGATAAACCCTTGATGAAAAATCCATTTTTTTTGAAGCCTCATCCAAAAGCTCGTAGGATTTTTCTGTTATAAAAAAATTTTCTTGAATTTCTTTTGGTTTAGCGCTTGCGTTTGTTTTCCCAGTTTTTCCAAATCTTTTTTCTTGAATTTTTCTAGCTTTTTTTACTTTTTCTTTTATATTTTTTGAGTTTTCTCCTTTTTTGTTTTCTCTAAGTTTTTCCTCTGAAACTTTTTCCACCTCACACCAAAGATCAATTCTGTCCATTATTGGGCCAGAAATTTTTTTCTGAAATTTTGCAATTTCTGATGGTTTTATATATTGCCCTCTTGAAACTTCACTTGGCGGATTAAAGGCAGTTACTAAAATAAAATTTGCTGGAAAACAAACACTTCCTTTTGCTCTTGAAATATTTACAAAACCGTCTTCCAAAGGCTCTCTGAGTGACTCTAAAACTCTTCTATCAAATTCTGGAAACTCATCCATAAACAAAATTCCTCTGTGGGCAAGTGTCACTGCTCCGGGTTTTAAGTCAGCCCCGCCGCCAATAATCGAAACATAAGAAGAAGTATGGTGCGGGGCAAAAAAAGGAGGAGTTTTAATAATATTTTTCTCCAAAAGACCAGAAACAGAATAAATTTCAGAAACCTCCAAAGCTTCTTCATTTGAAAGCTCTGGTAAAATTCCACACATTGCTCTTGCCATCATTGTTTTTCCCACCCCCGCTCTTCCATACATTGAAAGATTGTGTCCGCCCGAAGCTGCAATTAAAATTGCCCTTTTCGAAAATTCATTTCCCTTAATATCTTCAAAATCAACTTCGGAAGAAAAACTTTTCTCTTCTTCTTTTTCATTTTCATTTTTTTTATAAGGAAAAATAATTTTTTTGATATCTTTTTTTTCTTTTTTTTCTTGATTTAAATGTTCTAAAAGCTCTTTAAGATTTTTTACAGGAAAAATTTTAACTCCTTCAACATAAGAAGCTTCAAGAGCATTTTTTTCTGGCAAATAAATAGATGTAAAATTTCTTTTTTTAGCTTCTCGTATCATCGGCAAAACACCTTTGATTTTTTTTACCCTTCCGTCAAGAGAAAGTTCGCCTAAGAAAATTTTTCCTTCATTTAAAAAGTCTATTTCTTCTCCAGACATTAAAAGAGAAACTGCTATCCCTAAATCAAAAATAGGGCCTTCTTTTTTCAAATCGGCCGGAGAAAAGGAGGTTACAATTTTCCATCTTTTAAATTCTGGATACCCGATATTTTTTAACGCGGTTAAAACTCTTTCTCTTGACTCTTCCACAGCTTTGTCGGCAAGGCCAACAATTTTAAAAGAAGGTAAACCTTTTTTTGAAATATCTGTTTCAATTTCAATAATAAAAGATTTTAGAGAAGAAAAACCTGTTGAATAAATTTTTGAAAAGCTCATTAAAAATATTATAACAAAAAAAATACTTTATAAGTATTTTGTTTGTTTTTATTAAAAATTTTCTAAAAAAATTTTTTATTTTTTTTAAAATAATTTTATTTTTAATCTTTTGCTTCTTTTTCTTTTTTTGCTTTTTTATCTGCAGAATTTTTAATATCTTTTTTTGCTTTTTCAAATGATTCTTTTAAATTATCTTTTGCTTGGTTAATTGTTTCGGAAACAATTTTATCTAACCCAGAATCTTTCCAAATGTCGTCAATACTGTTTTCATAAACCTTAATTTCTTTATCTAAATCTTTAGCCTTATCTATTTTTCCATCACTTAAAGCTTGTGTTTTTTGAGCTTTTCTGTCTTCAATATTTTCTCTAAAATTAGATACATTTTCAAAAGCTTCTGTTTGGCTTTTTGATAATTTATCAGAAATGCTTCGAAGAATTTTTTGAGTTTGGTCTGATTCTCCTCTTGAAATATAAGTTAAATCTTCAATTTCTTTGGTTGTATCATTTAAAGCAGATTTTAAGGCTCCTTCTATTCCTGCTTCTCCAGAATTTAAAATTCTATCTTTAAACTTATCTAAATATCTTCCTCCTTTTCTTGATTCTGTGTCTAAAAGAAAATCAGCACCTTTTTCTTTTTCCTTATTAAGGTCTCTTAGTCTTTCTCTTTCAGCCCTGTCTCTAAGGAAGCTAAGTGGGTTATCTTTTGGAACATCTAAGATTGTTCCATCTTTAAGATCTTCTGCGTCCGCTTCTTCTATTGTTGATACTTTAGCTTCTTCCTCTATTTTTTCTCTCGTTTGTTCTTTTTCTTCTGTGTTTATGTTTTCCAGATTTGAAATTTCTTTCTCAATATATGATTTTTTCTTCTCAAGCTCTGTTTTCTTAGTTTCAAGATCTGCCTCTTCAATACCTAGATTGGTCATCTTATCCTCAAGATCTGTTTTTTTATTTTCAGCTTTTTGAACATTTTCATAACCAGATGTTCCCTTAATAGTTGCGTCTGCTCCAGCTAAATTTCTCTGTGTCTGTACTTCTGACTCAGCTTCTCTTAAATCAGAAAATAATTTTAAATCTCCATCTATTCCTAAAATATTTGTATTTAAAGTCTTTTGATCTTTTTTCTTGTTGTCTAAATCTTTACTACTTTGAAGATTATCAAAACCTTCTCTTGTTTTTTCTTCTTTTATTTCTTGAAGTTTTACCCCTTCTCTATTTGAAGCAAACTTTTCGATTCCTCCACCGGTTGCAAGTCTTCTGTTGAAAACATTTTTATCACCACCTGTTCCTTTAGAAAGTATTTCTTCAATTTTTGCATCTCTTTTTTTCTCGTCAGTAATTTTGTCATTATAAGAAGCTCCAGCTATTTTTACATTTTTTAATTTATCACTTCCCAAAAGAGCGTTTTCACCTAAAAATCTAGCAGCTCTGTTATTGCTTGAAGCCAATCTTCCAGCAGCTTTTCCAGCAAGCCCCCTTCCTAAGGCTCCTGAAGCTATTCTTGCAGCTCCTCCTGCTACTGGTAGTGCTGAGGTTGCCACACTAGTAACTCCTCCTATAATTTTTCCAAAGGTAGATTCTCCATCTTCGCAAAATTTAGAACCATACCTATTAACAATCTCAAAAAGAACAAATGTGACAATAACCTGCAAAATAAATCCTATTAATAATTCCAAAAAACCTTTGTTGTTATTGGCGCTAGCAAGAGCTTTGTTAAAAGATGCTAAGATTTTAAAAACTATCCACAATAATAAAAGGTATATTGTTATACAAAAAGATTTATTAATAAAACCTTGAAACCATTTTGATAATGATCCGCTTGATAAATATCCACCCATACTCGGAAGCAGCCAAGACATAAAAGCTAAAGGAGAAATTATTGTATAAATTACAAGCCAAATTAGCCTGTTTAAAAACATAAATCCTGCCATAAATAAAGATTTAGCTAAAATAATAGATAAGATAATGCTAGACATCAAAACAAGAAAAAGTCTTGTCTCTATTTTGACACCCTCTTCCCCTGCAGAAAACCCTGCTGCAGAAGAAAATTTATTTAAGCCAGAATAATTAACAAATGCCCCAGAAATACTCTTAGCACAACTTTTAGGGTTTTTTTCTGTTTTACTACAGTTAGAACCTTTATCTACTAAAATGTTTCCGCTTATAACATCAGAAAAAAATCTATATCTATCTTCAGGGGTTTGGCTTATTGGGGCTGAAATTCCATCATACATTACAAGGGCTGTAATATTTCCAGCATCAATAATTACTCTTGAAATAAAAAAAGAGAAATTTATAACAAGGGCAAGTATTATAAGATGAGCCATCATATTTTTTTTTACTCCTATTTGATGATTTGTTAAGTAAGAAAAAGAAATCAGAATAATTCCAACTATAAAAAGAATGTTTGCCAAATCCCTAACCTCTCCCCAAGCCTCAAGTACTGCACCATCACTAAAAAGTGTTGATCCTATAGAGAGAGCGAGGAGATTGTCAAAAATATAAGCAGAAGCAGATAGTATTAAATTAGTTAGAGAGTTAATTAAACCTAAAAGTTCAATTAAAATACTCATCACCCAATCTGCGCTTAATGTAAAAACAGGGAAGATTAAAAATAAAACAAAAATACCAATATTTAAAAGATTTCTTTTATTAAAAATTTTCTTGACTATTCTTAACATAAAATTTATTAAATTTTAACATATTTGGGCTTATTTTTTTATTTTTTCTCGAGCAAAAAAAGTCAAACCACAAGCTACGGCATCGTACTCATCATCGTATTTTATTTTTTTTTCAATTTTTATAAGTTTTTCAACCATAAAAATAACTTGTTTTTTGTCGGCTCTTCCATATCCACAAACAGCAGTTTTTATCTCAAGCGGAGTGTATTCAAAAAAATCTAATTTATTTGAAAAAGCTAAATATGTTAAAACCCCTTTAATTTCTGAAATATTTCCTGAAGTTTTTGTATTTTTATTAAAAAAAACTTTTTCTAAAACCAAAACCTCTACTTTAAATTTTTTAATAATTTTTTCAACTTCTTCGGCAAGCTCAAAAAGCCTTTCTGGAAAAATTTTTTTTGGATCTGTTTGTAAAGTTTCTGAAAATAAAAGTTTTTCAACTCCATCTTTTTTTTCCAAAACCGCCACACCCATTCTTTCATATCCAGGGTCAATTGAAATTATTTTCATAAACTAATTTTAACACGGCTTTAAAAAAAAGATTTTTTCTATATAATAAAATTATGCATAGAAGAAAAATAATTTATATTTTTTTTATAATACTTTTTATATTAATAGTTCTTTCTATTTTTTTTATTAATTTTGATTTAAAGGTAGAAAAAAAAGAAATTGTCGAAGGGGTGGTTGAAAAAACAGAAGAAGTTTTTATTCCAAAAACAAAAACAGAAAAAAAAGAAGTTTTGGAAAATTTACAAGAAGAAAAAAAAACTTTAACAGATCTTGAAAGGGAAGAAAAATTAAATCTTTTAAACTCTCTTAAAAATTAAATTTATTTTTATATTTTTTGAGTGGATTTTGCCTTCAGCAAAATCCACTCAAAAAAACTTGCAAAACTTGATGGTTTTTTTTTAAATAAAAATTGGAAAAGTTGTGGAAAAAGTAAATATTTTCTTTGACTTTTTTAAAAAAAATAATATAATTAAAATAGCGGGGAACAAACTGTGAGAAAGGATAAAAAAATGGAAATATTTTCATTTTTTAGTTCCGAGTTTCAATTATTAGTGGGGATAACTTTTTCCCACTTTGCGTCTATTATATGGTTCTGGGTTATTATTGGGACCCTTGCTGTAGTGACGTTCTGGAAGGCTCTGAAAAAACTTGAACAATATTTTTTCAAAACCTAAATCAAAAAATATTTTTGGCTCGAGGGTTTTGCCTCGAGCCTTCGCAAAAGCCTTTTAGGGCTTTTTTATTTTTTTCTTAAAATCTCTTCCACTAAAATTCTGTTTTTCTCTCCCGCATCTACAACAAAATCAAAAAATGGCACAATTCTAATTTTTGAATTAGCTTTAAAAAAATCTCTAAAATCTTTTCTTTTTCTTTTTAAAAAATTTAGAGCAGACTCTTCTGATTTTTCAGGAAAAACAGAAATATAAATATTTGAATTTTTTAAATCCTTTGAAACATCAACTCTAGTAATGCTAATAAGACTCGTTTTATTGTTTTGCTGAGAGATAAAATCCCCAGCATTTTTTTTAATAAGTTTTGAAACTTTATCTAACCTTTCTGACATAAATTAAATTTCTTCAATTTTAAAAGCCACTAAAATATCTCCTTCCATTAACTCGTTTTTTGTTAAAATTTCCACCCCAAACTGCACTCCTTCTTTTACGGAGCTTGCTTTTTTCTTTCCAGATTGTAATTGTAAAATTTTTCCAGTTTCTAAAAACTGCCCTCTTCTTTCTATTTTGAAAAAAGAATCGCTAAAAATTTCACCAGAAAGAACTTCTCCTCCCACAACTCCGCCTTTTTTGTCCCAAGAAAAAATTTTTAAAACTTTAGCTTTTGCAACCTCTTTTTCAATTCTTTCTTTTGGTGTGAGCTCTTTTAACCTTTTTTGTAAATATTCTGAAAGCTCATAAATTATATTAAAAGTTTTAATTTCTATATCAAATATCTCAGCTAAATTTTTTGCTGAAGATTCTTCTTTTACTCCAAAGCCAACCACCGTAACAGAAGATTTTGCTCCTGCTTTTTTTAAGTCCGACTCTGAAATATTTCCCGTGCCTTCTTCTATTATTTTAAATTCTGATCTTTCGTCGGTAATTTTTTTAAGCTCTGATTTTATAGCTTCCAAAGATCCTGAAACATCTGCTTTTACAATGAGCGGGAAAAAGTTTTTGGAATTTTTTAATGAAAAATCTTCTGCCTCTTCCACAAGGCCGGCTTCTTCCATTTCTTCAATAAATTTTTCTGCTTCTTTTTTTGAAGAAAAAGTATAAAACTCTGAGCCTGAAAGCGGTAATTCTTGAAAACCAGAAATTAAAACAGGTGAAGAAGCAGAGGCTTCTTTTATCGATTCGTTTAAAGAATTTTCAATTCTTTTTACAGAAACAAAAGTTTTTCCAGAAACAATATAATCTCCCACATTTAAAGTTCCTTCTTTTATTAAAAGTGTGGCTGAAATTCCAACTTTTGGATTTTTGTGAGCTTCTAAAACAAAACCTGTGGCTTTTTTTTCAAAATTTGCCGTAAAATTTTCAACTTCAGCTTTTAAAGAAACAAGTTCTAAAAGATTTTCAATTCCTTCTCCTGTTTTTGAAGAAATTTCTGTATAAGAAACGTCTCCTCCCATTCCCTCTAAATAAACTTCTTTTTCTAAAAGTGAAAGTTTGGCTTTTTCTACATCTTTGTTGGGAAGATCGATTTTTGTAAAAGCTACCAAAAACGGAGTTTTTGATTCTTTAATAAATTCAATAGCTGAAACGGTTTGGTCTTTTACTCCTTCAGTGGCTGAAACAATTAAAATAACAAGGTCGGCCACAGAAGCTCCTCTTTTTTTAACCGCAGAAAAAGCTTCGTGCCCCGGAATATCTAAAAAAGTTATTTTCTCTCCTTTGTGCTCCACTTCATAGGCTGATAAATGCTGAGTAATTCCTCCTGCTTCTTTTTCTACAATATTAGTTTTTCTTATGTAGTCTAAAAGAGAAGATTTTCCGTGATCAACATGCCCCATAACAGAAACAACGGGAGATCTTTTTTTTATATTTTCTTGTGTAGAGTTTTTTGACATTGTTCAACATTTTAACACAAAGTATTAAAATTTTTTAAATTTAAAAAATAATTAAATTTTTTGGCGGATTTTGCTTCGCAAAATCCGCCAAAAAAGAAAACCAAAAACCAAAAAATTAGGAGTCAAAAAAACAAAAGCTTCGCTTTTGTTTTTTTGACTCCTAATTTTTAAAAATATTTAAAACTATTTCTAATCTCTATTTAAAATTTTTTCAATTTCTTCTTTGGCTTTTTTAATATTTTCTATCTTTCCGTAAAAAAAAGCTTGTCCGTCTCTTTTTATATTTATTCTGGCTCCCGAGTTTTTTGTAATTTTTTTAATTGTTGCACCACCAGTGCCAATAACAAGCCCAATTTTTTCTTTTGGAATTTCCATTTTTTCTACTCTTTCAACTTTTTCTGAAATTTCTGCAGGCTCTGAAATTTCATTTTTTATTTTTTCCAAAATTTCTTCTCGAGCAGTTTTAGCTTTTTCCAAAGCTTTTTGGAAAATTTCAAAAGAAAGCCCCAAGTTTTTTATATCAAGCTGAATAGCGTTTATTCCTGTGTCTGTTCCCGCTATTTTAAAATCCATATCTCCATAAAAATCTTCCGTTCCTAAAATATCAGTTAAAAGCTCGTAATTTTCACCCTCTTCCACAAGGCCAATTCCCACTCCTGCCACAAGTTTTTTAAGAGAAACTCCTCCGTTTAAAAGAGCAAGTGTTGTGGCGCACACAGAGGCCATTGAGGTGGATCCTGCCGAGCTCATTACCTCTGAAACAACTCTCATTGTGTAAGGAAATTCGTCTCTGTTTGGAATCATTCTTAAAAAAGCTTTTTCTGCTAAAGCTCCGTGGCCAATTTCTCTTCTTTTTGGCGAGCCCACTCTTCCTGTTTCTCCCACAGTAAAAGGCAAAAAATTATAATGATGAATAAAATTTTTCTCAGCCTGAATTTCCATTCCGTCAATAAAAAGCGCATCGTCTAAAGAGCCTAAAGTTAAAACAGAAAAAACCCTTGTGTCTCCTCTGTAAAAAATTCCGCTTCCGTGCAAATTTTCAGAAAAACCTCCAGCTTGAGCAAAAATTTTTCTAACCTCGCCCAAACTCCTTCCGTCAATTCTTTTTTTGTTTTCCAAAACATTTTTTCTTAAAGATTTTTTAACAAATTTTTCTATTAAATTTAAAGCTTTTTTTTCTGGCAAATATTCATCGTCAAAAACATGAAACAAAGATTTATTTTCTAAATAAAATTTTTTAATAAATTCTTCTTTTCCATTTTGAGGAAAAGCTTCAAAAATTTTTTTCTCCAAAGTTTCAATTTTGTCTTTTGAAATTTTTAATTCCTCTTCTTCGGTTTTAATTTTATCTTTTTTATTTTCTTGATGAATTTCTGAAAAAACTTTTTCTAAAGTAAAAATTTCAGCCTCAGCTTTTTTAATATCTTCTTTTAAAAAATCTTCCAAAACTTCTTCCCCTTCAAGCTCCACCATACAAATTTTATTTTCTCTAAAAGAGATTGTGGCTTCGTATAAATTTTTTTCGTTTTGATAAAAATCATAATTTGGGTTTAGCTCAAAATTATTTTCTTTATCTCTTGCAATTCTAAAAGAAAAAACTGGGCCATTCCAAGAAATTGAAGAATTTAAAAGTGCAACAGAAGCTCCGTTTAAAGCTAAAATATCTGGATCAGTTTTTCCCAAAGCAAGAGTGGTTACAAAAATATTTACATCGTGTCTAAAATTTTTAGGAAAAAAAGGTCTCACTGATCTATCAACAGCTCTTGCTGTTAAGCTTGCTTCTTCTGAAGGCTTTCCCTCTCTTTTGTTGTATTTTCCGCCCAAAATTTCTCCCCGAGCATAAAATTTTTCTAAATATTCCACTTTTAAAGGCAAGTAGTCTAGCCGCGATTCTTCTTTTGAAATTGTTATGTTTATTAAAACTTTTGTTCCTTCTGAAGAAACTAAAATTGAGGAGTCGGAAAAAACATTTAAATCATTTGTTTCAAAAATTATTTCTTTTCCTCCCACGGCTACTTTGTATTCTTTTTTTAACATAGAAAAATTATATCACGAGCCATTTTTTTTCACTAAAAATAAAAAATAAATCTTGACTTTTTAATAAAATTTACTAAAATTAAATTTAGATTAAGTCTCTCATTAAAATTAAACAAAAGGAGTCTAAAATGATAGAACAACAAATTAATACTCTCGAAGAAGGGGTATATTTATATTCACTTATTTTCGTATTATTTTTATATTTTTATATTCCTATTTTTTTTAAATCTAAAAAAAATAGGTAGAAAATTAAAAATTCAAATCAAGAAAGGAGTTTGTAAAATGAAAATATTGTTGCTTTTTATGTTGAAAGAAATTACTTTATTAAAAGAAATTAATGGGTTCTTGCCTTTAAGACGAAAAAGAAGATTTTCTTTTAAACCACGGAGTTCCTGTGTGGGTGGAAAAATAAAACCTGCAACAGCTTCTTTGTTGCCAACAAAAATTTTTCACTCAAAAAACGAAATTTCTCAGCGAAGAATTTAAGTTAAAAAACTAAAAACCTGTGCTGCGTTTGTGCGGCACTTTTTTATTTAAAAAATTTTTTGGGAGGTTGGAGGGAGATTTTTTTTAGGGTTTTTTTAAAGAGTATGTAGAAAATAAAAAATTAAATTCTAGGTTTTCGTTTATTTATATTATTATTGGAATTGAGATTTTTTTCGCCTTCTTTTTGTTCGTAACTTAAATAAATATTTTCTTTAAGTTCTTTAACATCTTTCTCTTCTATTTCTTCTAACAAGAAGTTACTCAAAGTATCTTTGGATACAATATCTATTATGAAATCTTCCTCTCTTTTTATCTTACAATCATTTTTATCTTCCATGTAAGCATAATTTACATCCAACATAAAATTGTTTTTGATTTCCTCATGTATCTTTAAGTTTTTAGGAGGGTAAGTGTAAACTCTATGTAGATTTATGAAAGAGTTTAGTATTATAATTGGGTAATGAATTTCTTTAGTTATTTTATCGCCACTCTCTCGACTTTGGTTATCGATGCTACTTTCTCTGTAGTAAATTAAGGATCTGAGTGTTTGATCCAGTGCTTTGTGAATACAATCTTGTTTACCATTACCGGCAAATAATTTAGCAACTGAGCCCTCTCTGACGTATCTATGCTTTTTTTGAATAGGCCATTTTTGATTTTCTTTAAGACCAAAGTATTTATTGACTAATTTTAAATTCTTTTTTTCGTCTTTATTATCAAGCCAAAAAACTATATCTTGATTTATGTATTTACACTCTATAAAAAGTTTTAGTGTAATTTCACCTATATTTTTTTTCTGCTCGCTACAATCAACCTTAATTATTTTTTTAGCAATAATATCCACCTCTCTAGATTTTCCTGTTGCAGAATCTACAAAATACGGACTTACATCTAAGACCCAGTTTTGTGCCCTTAAAATATTAACTATTTCGTAATGGAGTGTGTTACCACTTTCATTAATTATTTTTTTTATTGGATCAGTTTCTTCATTCATATTTATTATTATATACCACAACCTATTAAATTATATTTAAAAAAAACAAATGTTTCATATTTCTAAAACATAAATTTTCAAAGAGCTTGACTTTTCATTATTTTTGAGTAAAATAAGAATTAGTTTAATTTTTTTCAGTAAACAGGAGGTTCCAAATGAAAGAAATATTTGAATCGATCGTTATAATGACAGGTTTAATTTCTTTGATACTTGCCTTGGTGGTGATCGTGACAATATGGTAGGTTATAAACGAACTTGTTTTTCTTTGAAAGAAAAGTTCGCCAAGAAACTAGAGAAAGCCATTAAAAAAGGGGTTTAGTAGCCCCTTTTTATTTTTTATATTAAATTTTTATTTACACTCTAATTTTTTTTCTTCTATATTATCCATAATTATTTCAACCGCATCAATCCCCTCAGTTCTAAAATAAGCATAAGTTTCTGTTGGAACACAATCGTCAGGATTGG
>JABACC010000006.1 GCA_014237915.1 Candidatus Paceibacter sp. | reverse complement strand
CACTTTTTTCGAGCCTACTCTCAGCCAGAAAAAAAATAAAAAAACCTTCACAGGCTTTTTTAAATTTTTCTAGTGCTGAGAGGCAGGCTCGGCGCCACCACTAAAAAATTTTTCCTTTCAGTCAAAATTTTAAGTGGCCGCTGCCCCGCCGTTCAAATTTTTTCTCACTTTGTTCGAAAAAATATATTTCACTTTTTTCGAGCCTACTCTCAGCCAGAAAAAAAATAAAAAAACCTTCACAGGCTTTTTTAAATTTTTCTAGTGCTGAGAGGCAGGCTCGAACTGCCGACCCTTCGCTCTTCAGGCGAATGCTCTACCAACTGAGCTATCTCAGCAAAAGTTTTATAATTTTATTACATTTTTGAAAAAATTCAAAAAAAATTTATACAAATTTTTTATTTTTAATTATCTTTATTTAAAAAATTAAAATTATCTAAAAAACTATCAACTTCTCCAGCTGTTTCTTTTACATCAGACAAGGTGTCGCCAACTTCTGAAATTGAATTAGTTACGTCAGAATAAGCACCTAAAATTTCTCCAAAAATTGGCCCAATGTAATACCAAATAAAAACAGCTATTACTACAAGCGCAAAATAATAAACAAACTTAAAAAAATCTTTTCTTCTGTTGTATCCTCTTATATCTTTAACTATTTCTTTGTTTTCTCTAACTATTTTTTCTATCTCTTTTAATTTTTTTTCTATTTCACTATTTTCCATATAAATATATTATATATTATTAAAAAGATTTTGGAATTGGAAATTTTTTAGAAATTTTTAAAACCTCTTTTTTAAGTTTTAAGATATTTTTTTTATCATCTATTTTTTCCAAAGCTTCCACAATAATTTCTGCAACTTTTTTACAATCTTTTTCTTTCAAACCCCTTGTTGTAATTGCTGGGGTTCCTAAACGAATTCCCGATGGATCGAGTGGTTTTTTCGTATCGTCTG
Source organism: Candidatus Paceibacter sp. (assembly GCA_014237915.1). Lineage (GTDB taxonomy): Bacteria > Patescibacteriota > Minisyncoccia > Phycocordibacterales > JABACC01. Next base: position 86,693 of record JABACC010000006.1, on the reverse strand, counting down.
GAATAACATTTTTATTTAAAGTTATTCCTATTTTATCTAAAATATTTTGAGCATCATTTCCTGAAATGTTGAAAGTTTTATAAACATCTAAAAGCAAAAGATGATTATCTGAACCTCCAGTTATCATTTCAACTTTTTTTTCTTTAAAAACTTTTTCCATAGCTTTTGTATTTTTTAAAATATTTTTACAATATTTTGAAAAAGAAGGGCTTGAAGCCTCTTTAAAACAAACTGCTTTTGCTGCAATAGAATGCATATGCGGCCCACCTTGAAGTCCCGGAAAGGTTGTTTTGTTGATTTTATTTATAAAATCTTTATTTTCTCTGACTAAAATTAAACCTCCCCTTGGGCCACGTAAAGTTTTGTGAGTTGTGCTTGTTAAAATATCAAAACCATATTTGAAAGGATTTTCCAAAACTCCTCCAGCTATTAAACCTGCAATGTGGGCAACATCTGCCATAGTTATTGCTCCAACACTATCTGCAATTTTTTTAAATTTTTTCCAATCTAAGTTTCTAGGATAAGAAGAAAAACCAGCTAAAATAATTTTTGGTTTTTCTTTTTTGGCAATTTTTTCAAGCTCTTCGTAGTCTATTTCTCCGGTGCTAATATTTTTCATTTTATAACGAACAAATTTATAAACTTTTGCTGATTCTGTAACTGGGTGCCCATGCGTTAAATGTCCACCGTGAGAAAGATCCATTCCTAAAATTTTATCTCCAGGGTTTAAAAGTGCAGAATAAACAATAATATTTGCAGGAGCTCCAGAGTGTGGCTGAACATTTGCATATTTTGCCCCGAAAAGCTTACACGCTCTTTTTATTGATAAATTTTCAATTTCGTCTGTGAAATCTTGGCCGCCGTAATATCTTTTTCCAGGATAACCCTCTGAGTATTTATTTGTAAAACAAGATCCGTTTGCTTCCCTAACAGCGTAAGAGACATAATTCTCTGAGGGAATTAATTCTAAACCTTCGGCTTGCCTTTTTTCTTCTCCTAAAAAAGATCTATATATTTCTTTGTCTTGTTTTTTAATAAAGTTATATTTATTCATATAAAATATTATATCAGAAGAAAAAACTTTATAAAAATGTTAAGATTAAATTATTGTAAACAATAAAAAATAAAAATGGCAAAAATTAAAATAGAAAAAATAAAAGACTTAAGGGTTGCAAGTTTAAAAACTAAAAAAGGTATAAATATAAATGGAATTTATGTTCCAAATTTTGAACCAGAACTTCAAGCAGCTTTAGGGGCCACCCTTTCCCGCGACCCGTCTTCTGCAAAAGAAAGATTAAAAAATATTTTAAATAATCCAAAAATAAAAAATAGAATTATGGATGTTTATTTTAAAAATTATGGTCATAATTCTATCGGGGACATGGGATTTTTAATTTTTTCCATAGAGGGATCTTCAATGCTCGGAGGTTTTTCTTGTTTAGAAAATAGGCTTTTTAATGGACAAGAAGCTTCTACAAGATATATAGATTTTGAAAAATCTGGTTTTGTGCCAATAGGAAAGGAGGTGGATGCTTTATCTAAAAAATGTTTTAATTTATACAAAAAAATAAAGACAGAAATTTTGAAAAAACTAATTTCAGAAGGAGTTAAAGAAAAAGAAGCTGAACCACAAGCTTTTGATATTGCAGGTGCTTTTTTACCAATATCTGCAAGAACAAATATTTTCTGGGTTGGATCGATTAGAACTTACATAGATCAAACGAGAAAGCTAAAATCTATGGATGGAGAATTTAAAGAAATTGGTGAAGGTATGGAAAATATTTTAAAAAATATTTGTCCAAATTCAGTAAAAAATATAGATTTAGAAAAAAATAAAAAAGAATTAGAAAAGAATAAAATTTTTTTAGAAAAAAATTTCAAAAATCTTTTTCCTAACAAGGAAAAAGTTACAAATTGGGAATCTTTTAATTTAAAACTTTTTCTGAAAAATAAAAAAAACATAGAGATAAAATCAAAATCTTTATATGGAAATGTTTCTTCTGGATTTTCTTTTGATTTTAGAAGTATTAGAGACATTCACAGGCACCGGGCTTTTTCTTTAAACACAATTGCTTCTTTTAAACCTCAAGGTGTTGAAAAATTTTATTTAGAAAAACTGCCAGAAAATTTGAAAAAAGAAGTTGAAAAGGAAGTGAATGAAATTATTAAAAAAGCAAAAAAAATAAAAAATGGGCACTATGCAATGCCGATGGCTATAAAATTTAAATATTTAATGATGGGAAATTTAGATGCTTGGCTTTATTTTCTTTATTTAAGGTCTGGGGCAAAAGTTCATCCAACTGTTATTTCAATAGTTCAAAAAATTGGAAAAGAATTTGAAAAAAAATTATCTTTAAAAAACCTCTATCAAAGAGGTTCTGCAGATTACGAAAAAAGGTCAAAAGATGCAAATAAAATTTAAAAAATTTTCAAAAATAAAAAAAATTTTATCTTTAGATAAAATATTTTTTATTTTACTTATTATTTTTTCTTAAAATTTTTATCCATCTTAGACATTTGAACATCTTTATCTCCTAAATATTTACTATTTAAACCCTTTGAACCATAAGGTTTTTCACAAGGAGAAGATAAATATTCAAATGCCATTTGGCCTATCGGCATTTTATAATAAAGTTTTATTGGCAAAGATCCTGCGTTGTAAATCTCTAATGTCATTTTTAAAAAATTTCCAGGATCTAAATACCCAGCTGTTGTATGAATTATAAGCCCTAATCTTGCTAGCGAAGATTTTCCTTCAAGTCTTCCTACCAACTTGTCAGAGACTCCAGTTTCTTCATAGATGAGTCCTAAGGCAAATTCACCTGGGTGTAGAATGAATGGTTTTTTTTCTGAAATTGTATATTTTTTTGTTAAATTTTTTGGAATATTTTTAGGATCAATTACATAATTGTCATTTTTTTCATAAACTAAAAAATGTTTGTCCAGCATTAAATCAACTGATGCTGGTTGAATCATATTTAATTTAAATGGTTTCAAAATTATATTTTTAGCCTTTATTTCTTTTTTTATATCTCTGTCTGATAAAATCATAATAAATATTATAACAAAAAAAATTTATTTGTAGTTTAAAATTAAAATCTCACAAAAGAAGCTACTTTATCCCCCTCTCTTAATTTCATAATTCTCACTCCCTGAGTGTCTCTTCCGAGAGTTGGGATTTGCTCAAGCGCTGTTCTTATAACCTGAGAATTTGAAGACATTGCAATTAGTTCTGAATGTTCCAAATTAATAATTCTAACTCCTACAATTTTTCCAGTTTTTTCCGTAACTTTCATTGCTTTCACTCCAGATCCTCCCCTAGCTTGGACTTTATATTCTGAAATTTTTGTCTTTTTTCCATAACCATTTTCAGATAAGGTTAAAATAACAGCATCTTCCATATTTTTAGAAATTATACTCATTCCTACTATATCATCTTCTTTTTTTAATTTCATTCCTCTTACTCCTCCAGCTCCTCTTCCCATCTGGCGAATGTCTGATGTTTTAAATCTTATGCTTTGTCCGTTGTGTGAAGATAAAATAACCTCATCGTCTTCACCAATAAACCTTGCATCAATCAAATCATCGTCGTTTTTTAATTTTATAGAAATTAATCCGTTAGCCCTAACTTCAAAAAAAGATTTTGCATCTGATTTTTTGATTTGACCTTTTTTTGTAACCATCATTAAAGATTGGACATTTTCTTTCATATTTTTTGAAAGCTCTAAAACAGAAGTAATTTTTTCTTCAGAATCTAGTGGCAAGAAATTTGAAATGAATTTTCCCTTAGTGGCTCTTCTTCCTTCTGGAATTTCATACATTTTTGTTCTGTAGACCTTTCCTTTGGTGGAAAAAAATAAAATATCTGCATGAGTTGATGCTGTGATAAATTCTGTAATAACGTCTTCGTCTTTTGTATTCATATCCACAACTCCCACTCCGCCTCTTTTTTGAGATTTAAACTCGTTTGGATTTGTTCTTTTTATATAACCGGCTTCGGTTAAAATTAAGGTTGATTCTTCTTCTGGAATTAAATCTTCCTCTGAAATTGAACCCGCGGCTCCCGCTACAACTTTTGTTCTTCTTTCGTCTCCGTATTTTTCTATCATTTCTGAAAGTTGATCTTTGATAATTTTAGTAACTCTTTGTGGATTTTTTAAAATATCTTGTAAATCTTTTATTATAATTTTTAAATCTTTTAACTCATCTTCAATTTTTTTTCTTTCAAGGCCTGCAAGTTTTTGAAGTTTCATGTCCAAAATAGCGAGTGCTTGAATTTCTGAAAATTTGAATTTTTTGATTAAATTTTCTTTTGCTTGTTTTGTATCATCTGATTTTTTAATTAATTTTATTATTTCATCAATATGATCAAGAGCTTTTTTTAAACCTTCCAGAATATGTTCTCTGGCTTGTGCTTTTTTTAAATCAAACTCTGTAGCCTTTGTGATAACTTCTTTTCTATGTTTTAAAAATTCTTCCAAAACTTCTTTTATATTTAAAGTTTTTGGAACTCCATCAACAAGACAAACTAAATTCAAATTAAATTTATCTTCAAGTTGAGTATTTTTATATAAATAATTTAGAATTTTTTGTGCAAAAACTCCTCTTTTAAGTTCCAAAACAACTCTAATGTCTTTTGTTGATTCGTCTCTTAAATCTTTTAATCCTGTAATTTTTTTATCTCTAAAAAGAGTGGCAATTTTTTCTACAAACACAGCTTTATTTACACGAAAAGGAAGATCGGTAACAATAATTTTTGAAGTCCCAGCCTCACCTTCTTCAATTGTGGCGGTTCCTCTTACAACCATTCCTCCTTTTCCTGTTTCGTAAGCACTTTTTATATCTTTTTTCCCGAATATCGTTCCCCCAAGTGGGAAATCTGGAGCTTTAATAAATTCCATTAAATCTGAAACTGAAGATTTTGGATTTTCTAAAAGATGAGATGTCGCTTCACAAACTTCTCTTAAGTTATGAGGGGCGATATTTGTAGCCATTCCAACAGCAATTCCCAAACCTCCGTTTAATAAAATATTTGGAACCATTGTTGGTAAAACTTTTGGTTCGGTTTCTGATCCGTCATAATTTGGCAGAAAATCAACTGTTTCTTTTTCTAAATCTCTTAAAAGCTCAGAAGAGATTTTCTGCATTTTAGCTTCGGTATACCTGTGGGCTGCAGCTGAATCTCCGTCAATTGACCCAAAGTTTCCTTGCCCCCAAACTAATGGGTATCTGTAAGTAAAATCTTGGGCCATTCCCACCATTGTTTGATAAACAGCTGTGTCTCCGTGAGGGTGGTATTTTCCTAGAACATCTCCCACGATGTGAGCTGATTTTTTGAATTTTGAAGATGAAGAAAGTCCATTTTTATGCATTGAGTAAATAATTCTTCTGTGCACTGGTTTTAGGCCGTCTCTGACGTCTGGAAGAGCTCTGTCGGTAATAACAGACATAGCATAATCAAGATATGATTTTTTCATCTGAACTGTAATCGGCTGATTTAAAATAGTCTCTCCGTTTTTTTTATTTGGATCTTCTTGCTCCAAATTTTCTTCTTTTTTCTTTATCATAATTTATATAAATTATATCATTTTCGGTTTAAATTTTATAGATTTTTTACTAAGATTTTGGCGGAAAAAGCTTCGCTTTTTCCGCCAAAATCACAAAAATTACCTTAAAACTTTTTCTTTTCCGTTTTTAAAAACTCTTAAAACACATAGGTCTGTTTTCCTTAAAAACTTTTTCTGTCTTTTTTTTAAATTTATTAAAACTCATTTTTTTGTAAAAAATATTTTCAGATTCTAAGGTTGTTGGTTTTTCTTCACTGGAAAATGAATAAGCTAAATATTGAGAAATATCTTTTGAGGAACTTAAGCTTTTTTTATTGTTTAAAATTATTTTTTTTAGACTTTTTTCAAATATTTCTTTATTAACTTCATGATTTTTAAAAAAAGATAGAATATTTTTTTTAAAAATTTTAAAACTTTCTTTATCAATGGAAGTATTTATATCTAAAATAGAAAATTTGTTATATTCATAAATACTAACCCCTAAAGAACAAACCCCTAATTTTCTAGAAAAATCATTTTTTCTAAAATTTTCTTTCAAATAATTTTTTAATAAAAAATAGAAATTACTATCTTCTAGGTTTTTTAAAGGTAAATAAAAAATAAAAGAACAATAATTAAAGTTATTTGAAACAAAAAGCTTTTGATCATCGTTGATTTTGTTTATTAAAATTTCTGGATATTTTATTTTATCAATTTTTTTTAAATCTTTTTTTTTATTAAAAATTTTTTCTTCAATAAAGCTAAATATTTCTTTTTCTTCTTCTCTTAGAGAAAAACTTATGGTTATATTTTCATATTTAAAAAACTTTTTGTGAAATTTTTCTAAATCACTCTTTGAAAATCCTTTTAAATTTTTTAAATTTAAATCAAGGTTTAATAAATTACCTTTAAATAATTTAGAAAATATTTTTTGATAAAAAATATTATGATTATTGTTAAGATATTTATTTTTCTCAGATACTAAAATTTGTTTTTCTTTTTTAATACATTTTTTATTAAAAATAGGAAAAAAAATTAAATTCCAGATAAAAGGCAATGTTTTTTTTAAATTTTCGAAACTAAAACTTATTCTCATGTACTCATCTTCTGTAAAAGAAAAATCTAATACTTCTAATTCTGCCATTTTTTTTATGACATCATCGTATGTTTTTAAACTTCCAGAGCCACAAAAAAGGCAATGTTCTAAAAAATGAGATATTTCTTTTTGATCTTTTTTCTCATATATATTTCCTACTTTTATTAAAAAAGTTGCAAAATTCTGGTCTATTTTTTTAGAATTATAACAAACAACTTTTAAACCATTTTCATAAATTTTACTTTTAGTTTTCATATTAAAATTATTATAACATTATAAATATAAAGGGTTCCCTAAAAAAGGAAACTCTTGTATTTATCTACTTCTATCTATCAGGGTCTTTGTGGGACCTGGAGTGCTCTTCTGCGTTATCATGTCCGACATTTCTTTCTCTACCACTAGAATTGTCAGATGGTTTTTCCCCGTCTGATCTCCCTTTTGCACGATGGAAACTTTCATCTTTGTCATCATTTACATGTTTTTTAGCCACGTTATTAAAACTCCTGATATTAATTAAGAACAATAGACATCTAGAATTAAATATCCTCTGCTATTTTATATAAAAAAAAAAAAAAGCAAAAAAAACTTTAAAATATTAAAAAATTTATTTTAAATTTTTATATTCTTTTAGGAACTGGTCGTTTCTGTCATATTCATTTTTAAAAACTCCAAAAGATGCACACCCTGGAGACAAAATAACAATATCTCCTTTTTTAGCTTTTTCTACAATTTTATTAAAAGCTTTTTTCATTGAGTTTGAAATTTCAAAAAAAATATTTTTTTTAGAAAAATTTTTAATTATTTTTTCGGTTCCCGACCCTTCAAAAAAAATTACATAAGAAACCTTTTTTTCAATTTCTTTTGAAAAATCTTTAAACAAAAATTCTTTGTCTGCCCCACCTGAAATTAAAAAAATTTTCTTATTTGGATATTTTTCTTTTAAAATTTTTAGAGAAATTTTTGATGAGTCTGGAGTTGTGGAATTATTGTCATTTATAAAGATAATTCCTTTTTTAGATTTTAAAATTTCCATTCTACCTTCAACGGCCTTAAAAGCCTTTAAAGAATTTTTAATTTTATTTTCAGATATTTTTAAAAGTTCTCCAAAATTTTTTGCTAAAGCAAAATTTTTATCATAAACTTCTCCAAAATGTTTTTTATCTTTCCAGATTTTTGTTAGATTTTTTTCATTTGCCAATAAAATTTTACTTTCGATTTTTGCTTTAAAATATTTAGAAATATTTTGTTTAGCTTCTGAAGAAATTATCAGAAAATCTTCTTTTTTTTGATATTTAAAAATAAAAGATTTATCTTTAAAATATTTTTCCATATTTTTTTTATAATAGTCTAAATGATCTCTGAAAAAATTTGTAAAAATTGATATATTTGGAGATATTTTTAAATACCCAAAACCTTGCAAAAGCCAAGAATCTAACTCTGCTAACAAAAAATCTCCATCTTTTATTTTTTTTAAAATTGGTAAATTTGAAGCTCCTCTGATATTTCCGCCAATATAAACATTTTTCCCAGAATCTTTTATAAGTTTTTCTATCATGGCAGTTACACTTGATTTTCCTTTTGTGCCCGTTACTCCGATTGTTTTTATATTCAAATTTTTTTTCTCATTTTCTACTATGTAAAAAACATAAGCGATTGTTTTGGTTACAACTTTAGAGTTTTTTTCTGCATAATCTCTAAACTGGTTTTGCAGTGGAAGTGAGTTTGGGAAAAAAACTAAATCACGATTTTTAAAATCTAATTTTTTATGACCTCCAAAAGTATAAGAAATATTTTTATACTTAGAAAGTACTTTTATTTCTTTTTTTAGAAATTTTTTTTCTCTTTTTTCTGTTATTAAAAGTTTTGCTCCAGACTCTGCTAAAAATTTTGCTTCCTCTAAAGCTCTTCCAAAACCACCCAGACCCATAAGAGTTATTTTTTTTCCTTCAAAATATTTTTTATAGTCTAAACTCTTCTGTTTTTTCATTTTCTAATTTTTCTAATTTTTTAACTTTTCTTTTTGTGTAAGAGCTGTAAATAATTGGTATAAAAAATAATGTGATTATGGTGCAATATAAAAGGCCAAAAATAAGAGAAAGTGCAATTGGAGCCCAAAAAGGGTCTGAAAAAACAAGTGGTAAGACTCCAACAACGGTTGTTATTGTTGTTAAAATTATTGGTCTAAGCCTTAAAACAGAGCCTTCAACGACTGCTTCAAAAACCTCTAACTTTTTTTTAAAAATTCTCTTTTCATAAAAATCAATTAAAATAATTGAATTATTAACAACAATTCCAGAAAGGGCCACCGTTCCTAAAAAAGAAGGAAAAGAAAGATCGTTTCCTGAAATAAAAAGTCCCAAAATTACTCCTGAAAGCCCTAGGGGGATAACAGATTCTACGATAAATGGAATTGCAATTGAATTAAATTGATAAATTAGAATTATAAAAATTAAAACAATTCCAGAAATTAAAGCATAAAAAGTTTCTTTAAATGATTCTTGTTGTTGTTCAAACTCTCCTCCGAAAGTAAGTTCTAAATCTAAATCCCCTTTTTGGTTTTCAAATTTTTCTTCAATTTCAGAAATTGTTTCAATTAAATTAACCTCCTCTGAAATTCCCGCTGTTACTCCCACTCCAATTTTTCTGTCTTTTCTGGTTATGTTTGAAGATGAATTTTCTAAACCAAAATCAACAAGCTCTCCAAAAAATATTTCTTCACCTGAATTATTTTTTATCTTCAAAAGGCCAATTTCTCTTGGAGAAAGATTGTCAAAATTTTCTGCAGAATTTTCAGGGTTTAAATTAACTCTCAAAAAAACATCAAAATCTCCCTGATTGTCTGTTATGGAAAAAACTTCAATTCCCTCTGTGGCGGCTCTTACCGAATTTGTAATACTTGAAAGAGAAATATCATAATGAGCTAATTTTTCTCTTGAAAGATTATAAGAAAAACTAGTTTTATTTTTATCTGTATTTACATTTATATCTTTAACACCTGAAATTTCCTTTAAAATATTTTCAATAATTAGAGCTCCCTCTATTGAATCTTTAAAATTTTTTCCTCGGACAACAAGATCGATTGGCTGCCCACTCGGAGGGCCAGATTCTTGAGCTTTTACCACGGCTCCAAAAATACTTTTTTTGAAAAATTCTTCTTCAAGCTCTGAGATTATTTCTTGCCCTTTTTTTTTGTAATCATCTTCTAAAATCAAAACTACATTTCCATAATTTTTTCCGATTTTAAAATTTTGGTTAAATGTTGAGGTTTGCCCAACAGTTGATGTCATGCTTTCTATATAATTTTTTTCCATCAAAATTTCTTCTATTTGCTCTGTTGTTTTGTTTGTCTCGCCTAAACTTTTTCCTTTTTGAAGTTCAATATCAACAAAAAGATAATCAGTTTCTCCTCCGGGGAACATTTGAGATTTTACAATACCTAAAACTGGCAGTGACATAAAAAAGAAAAAGGCAAAAATAACAGAAAAGGCAAATATCTTTTTTTTCTTTTTAGAATACAAAACTTCTCTTAATTTTATTTCATAGAAATCTTCAATTTTTTTAAATTTTAACCTTGGAAGTTTGAGAGAAAAAAAAGACAAAAATTTTGAAAATTTTGAGTTTTTAGAAAATTCAACTGAATGCAAAAGTGGTATGAAAAAAATAGAAATTATTTGAGAAGCGATTAAAATAAAAATAATTGTAAAAGGAATATTTTTTACAAACTCTCCAATAATTCCTGACAAAAAAAGAAGTGGGAAAAAAACAGCGATTGTGGTTAAAGTTCCAGCCACCATTGGACCTGCCAAATTTTTTATAGCTTTTTTTGATGCTTCTTTTTCTGAAAGCCCAACTCTTTTTTCTCTATAAATTCCTTCTGTTATAACAATGTCTGAATCGACCAAAATTCCTATTGATAAAATAATGGAAAAAAGAGACATAAAATTTATAGTATTTCCAACAATTAAATAAGCAATAAAAGCAAGTAAAAAAGAAATTGGAATTCCTATGGCTGCAATAAACGCGTCTTTTGTTCCTAAAATAAAAAGTAAAATTATAAAAACTAAAATTATTGTTGAAATTCCATTGAGAGTCAACGAGGTTAAATCTTTTTTTACTTCAAGACCCGCGTCAAAAGTTACTTCGTAAGAAAAACCTTCCAAAATTTCTCCTTTTTTTATTAAACTTTTTATTTTATTTTCTAAATTTTCAACAAGTTCTAAAATATTTCCTCCAGAAGATTTTGAAACAGAAACTGAAGCTGATGGTAAAAAACCAGATTCTGGAAAATAAACTCTAGAAAAATTTTCTATTTCTTTTGATTTTTTAGAAATTTCCGCAAGATCTTTTAAATAAATCACTGCTTCACCTTTTTTGGCTACAGGAATATTTTCGAGTTCTTCTGTGGAAGAAATTTCAGAATTTAAATCAATTGAATATTCATTCCCTAAAATTTCTACATTACCGAGAGGAGTTATATTGTTTGCAAGATTTAAAGCGCTATAAATTTCTGGAAGAAAAATATTATATTGCTCCATTTTTTTTGGAGAAACTAAAATAGAAATCTCGGTTTCAGGAATTCCAGAAATAAAAACTTTCGAAGTTCCTGAAATTGCTAAAATTTCTGATTCTAAATCTTCCAAAATTTCTCTAAACTCAATATTGGAAATTCCCTCTTTTGCTAAAGAAAAGAAATAAATTGGTTGTTCTGCAAAATTTGTTTCGCTAACTATTGAATTTTCTGCATCTTGAGGAAGATCAGATTTTACAGAATCTATTTCTACCCTAACATCTTCAATTTTGTCTTCAGCTTCAATTCCTTGATCAAATTGCAAAACAATTGTTGAAAGCCCGTCAGAAGAAGTTGAGTTTATTGTATCAATTCCCTCAACAGAAAAAATTGCATCTTCGATTTTTTTAGTAACTTCTTTGTCTATGTCTTCCGCCGAAGCTCCAAAATAAGGGGTGGAAATTGTTAAAATTGGAACAGAAACATCTGGTGATGATTCTTTTGGTAAAACTAAAATAGAAAAAATTCCAACTAAAATAATTAGTAAGAGCAAAAAATATGCAAATACTTTTTTTTCAATAAATCCTTGCCAAAATTTAATAAACATATATTTTAATAAGATTCAACTTTTTGCCCTTCTGACAAACCTTTAATACTCTGAATAAAAATTTCTTTACCTGGAATTTCATCTGATTTTATCCAGAAACCATTTTTAGATAAACTTAACATTTCAACTTCTTTTTTCACAATAACTCCATTTTCTAAAATATAAATAAAGTTTTTTCCAAAATTTTCACCCAAAGCTCCTGTTGGAACAAAAAAGATGTTTTTTTCGTCCTCAAAATTATTTGTAAAAAATATTTTAGCTTCCAAATATTCTCCTGAGAGAAATTCTTCGTCAGCTGAATCAAGTGAGATCTCTATTTCAATTTTTCCATTTTGTGGGTTTAAACTTGGAGAAATTTTTGAAACATAAGCTGGATAAACATTTTCAACAAAAGCTGTGCTTCCAAGAAAAATATTTTTTGACTCATTTTTAGAAATAAATGTTTTTAAAATAAATCCATCTCCGCCCACAACTGAAAAAATTTTTTCTCCAGTATTTAAATAATCTCCAACACTTAAGCTAAAATCAGAAACTTTTCCACCTGTTGGGCTTTTTACTATTTTTTTGTTATACAAAATTTGTGCAGAAAAAAGTAAAGATTCTAAAGAATTTAGCTCAGCTTCAGCTTGTGGTGAAATATTTGAAAGATCAGTATAATTTTTACTATATTCATTTTCTGCATCTTCTAAAGATTTTTGAGTTGATTTAAAAGAATTTTCTAAAGATAAAATTTCTTCTTTTTTGTCTTTTAAATTTTCCACCAAAGAAGACAGGTTCTCTTTGTTTTGTATAATTTCTGCTTGGGTAATATTTACAGATTGTGAAATATCTAAAAATAGAAGAGAAATTTTTTCAGAAAAAGAAATTAAATTATCTAGGATTTCATAATGATTTTCGGTAAGTAAATTTTCATTCTGAAAATATTTTTCCAAATTTATGTTTAAAGTTTTTTTACTATTTTCAACTTCTTTTTCTAAATTTTTATTTAAGGTTGGGTAAATAAAATCTGGAGTTACAGAATTTGGAGAGCTAAAAAAAATATCAAGCTCTAAATCAGAAACAGAATTCACATAAGATGAAGTATTTTTTAATGTTGTAGAAAACTTTTCTTCAGCTTGAAAAAGTGAGTTTTCTAAAGTTTCAATAGAAAACTGGTCGCTGTCTTTTTGAATAGAAAGTGCTGTTTTTTTGGCTAGAAAATCTGCTTCAGCTTTTTTTAAAGATGAAAATTCTGAAGAGTTTTCAAGCTCTAGAACCACTTCTCCATTTTTTACATTTTGCCCAAATGTTTTATAGATTTTGTTTACGACACCAGAGCTTTGAGAATAAACTTCAAAAAAATTATTTTTTTCTATTTCTCCAAAAACTTTTACAAAATCTTCTTCTGGTTTAGAATTTTCCAAACTTGAAGTTTGTACTTTTTCTAAAAGAACTTTATTTTCTAAAACCTCGGTTTCTTTTGTGAAAATTTTATATAAAAATAAAATAACTATTAATATTAAAATTACTATTAAAATTTTTTTCATAATTAAAAACGATTATATCACCTGTACTTTAAAAAAAGAAATTTAAAGCATTCTTTCTAATGATTTTGTTTTTGGAGAATAAACATAAGCATCTTCAACGGTAATTTCCCCTTTTCTAACAAGTTCCGCTAACGATCTATTAAAACTTATCATTCCTTGTTCATAAGAAGTTTCAATAAAAGAATCAATTTCGGCAATTCTTCCCTCTCTTATTAAATTTGAAACAGCAGAATTATTTATCAAAAGTTCGTAAGCAGGAATTCTTCCACCTGAAACTGATTTAATAAGTCTTTGAGAAAAAATTCCTATCAAAGATCCAGATAATTGATTTCTAATTTGTTTTTGTTGTTCAGCTGGAAATGAGTCGATAATTCTATCTATTGTTTGCGAAGCTGAGTTTGTGTGGAGGGTTGATAAAACAAGATGTCCAGTTTCTGCTGCTGTTACTGCTGTTTTTATAGTTTCAAGTCCTCTCATTTCTCCAAGCATTACAACATCGATGTCTTGCCTAAACATAGACCTTAATGCTGTTGGAAAATCTTTAGTATCAATTTTTATTTCTCTTTGATCTATAATGGATTTTTTTTGTTTATGAACAAATTCTATTGGATCTTCGATTGTTAAAATATGAGCGTTTCTGTTTTCATTTATAATATTTAAAATAGAAGCTAGTGTTGTTGATTTTCCGTGTCCTGTTGGACCAACAACAAGAAAAAAACCTTGTTTTTTTCTTGCAAAAACCTCTAAAATTTCTGGTAATTTAAGCTCCTCAAGATTTTTTATTTTTTCTTGCACAAGTCTCAAAACCACACTAACAAAACCTTGTTGAAAAAAGCAGTTTCCTCGAAGCCTAACTCCAGAAATTTCTTTTGAAAAATCAATTTCCTTTTTACTCATAAATTCAGATCTTGAATCTGGAGAAAGTAGTTGAAAAATAAACTCTTCCATGTCTTTTTTGTTAATTTCTGGAAAAGAAGTGATGGGCACCAAAACCCCGTTTATTCTAAGCATCGGATTTCTTCCTTCTGATAAGTGAACATCAGAGGCATTTTCTTTTCTAGCAATTTCTATAATATCACTTAATATTTTTTTAATATTTTTTTTAGAATCTTCCATAATTATTTACATTTTAACATTTTTTAGAAAATTTTATAAAGACATTGCTTCTTCTATTGTTATTTTTCCCTCAAGAGCTTTTTTTATAGCATCCTCCTTGAAAGTTATAAACCCTTGGTTTCTGGCTTCTGTAAAAATAGATAGCGACGAAGGATCTTTTAAAATTTTTCTTCTAATTTCTTTTGTTGTTTCTAAAATTTCAAAAACAGCTGTTCTTCCTCGCATCCCTGTTGGACAAGTATCTGTTGGCAAAGCCTCTGTTATGGTTTTTTGAATAAAATCTTTTTTAAACTCTTCCGGTAAACCTTCTAGGGTTTTGTCTATTTTTTCTCTTACATTTTTTGGCATAGGAATTTCATTTTCAGATCCAGCACAAATTTTTCTCACAAGTCTTTGCCCGATTGAAGCTAGTAGAGTTGGTCCAATTAAGTATGGCTCGACTCCCATATCGATTAATCTTTGTGGAACATCTGCTGCTGTATTGGTGTGAATGGTAGACAAAACAAGGTGACCTGTTAGTGCTGCCTGAATGGCAAGTTTTGCAGTTTCAGAATCACGCACCTCTCCAACCATTATAATATCTGGATCTTGTCTTAAAATTGTTCTTAGACCGGAAGAGAAAGTATAGCCGATGTCTTCTCTTATTTGAGATTGAGAAACACCTTTAACATTAAGCTCTATTGGATTTTCCAAAGAAACAACATTTCTTTTTTCTTTATCAATTTCATTTAAAAGTGAATACAACGTACTTGTTTTTCCAGAACCTGTTGGTCCACAAACAACTATTATTCCATAATGTTTTTTTATAATTCTTTTTATTTTTGACAAATTATCGTCAGAAAAACCTAAATCTTCTATTTGAATAGCCTCTATGTCTTGCTTTAAGAGACGCATCACAACTTTTTCTCCATAATAAGTTGGAAAGGTTGAAACACGAAAATCAATTTTTTTTCCCGAAACATTTACAGAAAATCTTCCATCTTGTGGCCTTCTTCTCTCATCTAATTTCATGTTTGAAAGAATTTTTATACGAGCAATAACTGAAAGCTGAACATTTTTTGGTAAAACAATTCCTTCTTCTAAGATACCGTCAACTCTGTACCTTATCCCAACATCTCTATCTTTTGGCTCTATATGAACATCTGAAGCTCCTGAATCGGTAGCATATTTTAAAATATTTTTTACAATTTTTGCAATTGGAGCATCTTCTCTTATTATGTCGTTTTGGTCAAAACCTTTTCCTTCTTCTTCTTTTATTGTTTCAACTTCATCTCCGTATTCCCCTAAAGCTTCTGAAACTTCTCCTTTCAAACCTGAATAATGACTTAACACAAAGTTATAATGATCTAAAGAAATTAGAAAAATTCTATAGGGCATTCCAGCATTTGAAGAAATAAATTGTAAAACTGAACGAGTGGTTGGATTATCGGGATCCAACATTCCCACTTCTAAATATCCGTCTGCTGAAATTCCTAGAGGGGCAATTTTATAATGCTCAACTGAAGTTTTTGGGATATAATCTAAAATTTCATTTTCAATTAAATCTGTATTTTTGTATTCTTTTATTGGAAATTTATAGTAACTTTTTTTTACCTCAAATATTTTTTCTTTTTCAATATTATAATCTTCCTCCAAGACACTGTCTAAAATTTTTCCTTCGGAAATTTCTTTTTCAATATCAAAAACTATTGATCTATCTATTAAATTACTTTTTATAAACTCATCTAAAATTGCCATAAAAATTATTCAAGATTAAAAATTCCAAAACCAGGATTTGTCTGTTGATTTGAATTTATTTCTTGATTTTCAGATAATGCATCTTCATCCTCAATATTTTTTATATCTTCATCTTCAGGAATAAAATTTTTTGAAGACTCTAAAAATGGATTATTTTTTCCAACATTTTTTTCTTCAATTGAGTAAGAAAAATCATCTAAATCAGAAAAATCTGATCTTGAAAAAAAATTTGAGTCTATGTCTACAACTTTAAGCTGATTTAAAGTTTCTAAAATTTCGATTCCAGATTCAAGAGAATCATCAATTTTATTTTCAGCTTTAAGTAGCTCTTCTTCGTCTGAGTCTGTAAAAAAATTTACCACAAAAGCTATGATTAAAATAACAACGGCAATTGCTGCAAAATTTTTTATTTTTTTATTTTTTAATAAATCTTTCATATTTAATAAATTACTTAGACCAATAAGTTCTTACTTCAACGTTAAACTTGTAAACATCCAAACTCTCTCCTTGACCTAAATTTAATTTTGAAAAAGAAATTGATTGTATATCCATTATTCGAAGGGATTTATCTAAATCTTTTATAAAATTTTTAAAAGCAGAGTAGTTTGAGATGACAGAAAAAGAAAATCCGACAGAGTCATAAAGCTCATCGCCTTCAGCAACAATTCCCTTTCCGTTTTCAGAATTATTGTTTTCTACAATTGAAACATCGCTTATGCTGGGCATCGAATATTTGTAAGCAATTTGTTGAATGTCTAAAATAAGCTGAATATTATCTATATGGTCTGGAAGAATTTTTTCTAGTTTTGTCCTGTCTGAAGAAGTTATACTATTTAATTTTGATCTTTGTTCCTCTCTTATTTTTCTAATTTCTGTAGTTTTTGAAATTATAGAATTGTATTCTTCTGCCTGTTGAGAGTCTTCTTTTATTTGTTTATAAGTGGGATCAATTTGTATGTAAAAAAGCCCTCCAGAAATTATTATTAAAATTATTGGAAAGATAAAATTCATAATTAATTATTACTTAGATTATACAGAAAACTTTTGTCCATAGAAAAAGATAAATTAAAAACTACTTCATTTAAATTATTTCTAGAAAAATTTTCCAAAATTAAATCATCTATTCTGTCGTCTCTTGCATAAACTTTTGAAGCGTAAGCAACGTAATCAAAATCTGGAGCAATTCCTGTGGCACTAACTTCAATTTTATTTCCTTTTTCTGATACAACCATATCGTTTAAATAAATATCAGACAACGTATTTTCTTCAAGATAGGAAAAAGCTGGTAAAACAGAGTAGTGATTATCTAAAATTTCTTTTGCTGCCTCCACTTTGTTACTAACACTTATTAACTCTATGATAGAAGAAATGGCAAAATTATCTCTATAGCTTTCTATTTGAATAAAAAGCTCCTCATTTTTATTTTGAACAGATTGTGACCACAAAAAAACTCCTAACGAAAGAACAATTGATGATAAAAAAATAATCAAAGCAATTAGAAGAAAGATGTCAATTCCTCCTCCTTTTCTTTTTTTTTGGGATCCTCCCCCAAGGTCTTTTTTTGGTATAAAAGATGAATTTATAACTTCAGGCATATTTAAATATTATAATATTATTATATACCAATTTTTTTAATATCCAAAAAGTTATTTATTATAAATTTATATTTTTTATAAAAAAATAAAAGATATTTTAATTTCATCATAAGAAATTTTTTCGTCTAAAAACTGAAAAACTGGTTTTAATTTTAAATTTCCATCTAAATCTAAATTTTCTTTTTTTTTCTCTAAAATTTTTTTAGCTTTTTTAACTTTTTCTAAAATATTTTTTTCTGGTTTTAAAAAATCCAAATTAAGATTCTTATTTTCTTTTTTTATTTTTAAAATATGTTTCAAGATTGTATCTTCAGATAAATTTCTTTTTTTAGAAATTTCTTTTAAAGTTTTTTCTTTTTTCAATAATTCCAAAGTTTTTTCATAAGTAGAATTTTCAGAAAAAACTTTTTCTTTTATTTTCTTTTCTTCCTTTTTTTTCTCTTTTTCAAATTCATTTGAATCTAAGTCTCCTTTCCATTTTAAATTATTTTTTTCTACAAAAATTTTAGCCATTTCTAAAATTTCTTTTTTACTTTTTTTTTCAAATTCATTTTTATTATCCAAAGAATTTTCTCTCATTTTTTCATCTATTTCTAAAATTTTTTTATCCACCTCAAGAGCAATTTTATTAAGCCCCATCAATCTTAAGCCTTCTATTTTTTTCAATCTTGAAAAAGCCACATAACCTTGGCCAAACTCAAAAGTTTTAGAAAGATCAATTTCAGCAGCATCTAAAGACATTCCTTGAGATTTATGAATTGTTATGGCCCAAGCAAGCCTTAAAGGAATTTGAGAAACAGAAGCTGTAACTTTTCCATCTTCATTTTCTATTTCAAAAAGCATTTTTTCGACAATAATTTTTCTTCCAGAAAAAATTTCCACAATTGGATTTTTTGTTTTTTCGTCAAAAGAAATAATTTTTCCTAAAGTTCCATTTACAAAACCTTTTTCCGTAGAATTTTTAATAAAAATAACAACAGCTCCTTTTTTAAGCTCAATTTTTTCTAAAAGCAGTGAAGAAGAAAAAATTTTCTGGTAATTCTTTTTAGCTCCTTTTGTTTCGGCTTCAAAAAAATTGGATTTTTCGTCTATTTTTTTTAGTTCTTCTTGATTAATTCTATCAACATCAATATTGTGCGTATAAAGTTTTGTTGGCCTGAAATTATCAATTTTTCTTTTATAAGATTTTCGAAGAAGGTTCATTGATTCTTCTGAAACATTTCCGCTTCTTATTTCTTCTAAAACAGAAACGAGCTCTCCTTCTTTTTGTCTAAAATTTTTTTCTAAATAACAAATTTTTAAATTACTCTCTTCGAAAAGATTTGTTTGCCAAATATATTTTTTTTCTGATTTTTTATTAGAAGTTATTGGCGGAAGTTGAAAAAAATCACCAGACAAAATAATTTGAACTCCGCCGAAAGATTTGTTTGAAAACTTGAAAGCTCGTAAAATTTTATCAACGGCTTCAAAAATGTCTGGAGAAACCATTGAAACTTCATCAATAATTAAAGTATTTAATTTTTCATATCGAGACCATAAATATTTTTTTTGCAAAAGAGCATCAATTTCAAAATCAGAAATTTTTTCCTTTATTCCTAAAGAAAAAAAAGAATGGATTGTCGATCCACCTAAATGAGAGGCTGCAATTCCTGTTGGGGCCACAATTGCATAAGATAAATTATTTTTTTTTAAAAAAAATTTATACTGGTTTAAAACATAGGTTTTTCCCGTTCCTGCTGAGCCTGTTAGAAAAACATTATTTCCTGTTTTTAAAATATCTAAAGAAGTTTCTTGATGCATTAAAAAATTTTAACATATTTAAAATTTTTATCTTTAAAAATTAAATTTCTAAATATTTTCGAACAGCTAAGTAAGAAGAAATTACTCCGATTAAAATTCCTGCAATTAAAAGCCCTGCGTAAATTTCAAAAACTTCTCGAGAAAAATAAACATTTATGTCTAAAATAAAAATTTCTGAAAGATGTGGGGCAGCATAAAAAATTCCTACCCAAGAAATTGCTAAAGCAAAAAATGATGCGACAAATCCATAAATAATTCCTTCCACCAAGAATGGTCCTCTGGTAAAAAAATTAGAAGCTCCGACAAGTTTCATTATAGAAATATCTTCTTTGTAAATATAAATTGTTAATCTTATGGTATTGTAAGTTACCACCAAGGAAAGTCCGAGCAAAATAAGAGAAATAAATATTCCTATAATTTCCACATAATAAATTAAGACATTTAATTTCTCAATAGCATTTCTATTTTGATTGTAATTAGCATTTTCAATTATTGGATATTTTTCTTGAGTTTCTTTTGACTCAATAAAATCAGAAATATAAGAATATTTTGAAAGCTCTTTTGCTTTAATATTTAAAACAGCTGTTAGCGGATTTTCTCCTGTAATTTCAAGTGCTTTTAAAAGGTTTTCGTTGTCAGCGTGTCTTTTTTTAAAATTTTCTAAAGCTTGCTCTTTAGAAATATATTCAGCAAACAAAACCTCATCTATTTTTTCTAAATCTTCTTTGTAAGATAGAATATTTTCCTCAAGGGCTTCTTGTTTAAAATAAATATTTATGTCTATTTTTTTTTCAAGCTGAGTAGTTGATGCTTTTAAAGTTTCAATTGATAAAAAAGATGCAAGAGAAACCAAAAGAGCAATCGTAATAACTAAAATAGCAGAAGTTGATAAAAGCCCGTTTCTGTAGAAAGCTTTTACTCCAGAGCTGATTATTCTTTTTAAGGTTGTCATAATTTTATTATAATTTATTTTTTATAAAACGAAAGTTCCTTTTTTGTCGTCTCTTGTTACTTTTCCCCTGTCGAGAGTGATAACTCTTTTTCCTAGATCGTTTACAATATTTTTTTCGTGGGTGGTTAAAATTACCGTTGTTCCAATTTCATTTATTTTTTTTAAAATTTCGATAATGTCGGAAGAATTTATAGGATCTAAGTTTCCTGTTGGCTCATCTGCAATAATTAAATCTGGATTATTTACAATTGCTCTGGCAATGGCCACTCTTTGTTTTTCTCCACCTGAAAGTTCGTTTGGAAATCTTTCTTCTTTGTCTGAAAGGCCAACTAATTTTAAAACGTGCGGAACATCTTTTTTAATATCTTCTTCTTTTTTTCCAGCAGCTTCCATGGCAAAAGCTATATTTTCATAAACTGATTTTTTTGGTAAAAGCCTGAAGTCTTGAAAAATTGTACCAATTCTCCTTCTGTGTTTATTTATGTTTTTTTTACTTAAAAGAGAAACATCTTCAGAGTCAAAGTAAATATTTCCTGAAGTTGGTTTAACTTCTCCTAAAATTATTTTCATTAAAGTTGTTTTTCCAGCACCAGAATAGCCCACAATACAGACAAATTCTCCTTTATCAATATTTATATTAACTTCGCTCAAAGATTCTTCTCCAGAAGTATAGACTTTTGAAATATTATCTAAATAAATCATATATTTTTTATTATACCAATTGCTGAAAAATTTCCAAAAAGATATTTTGGTTTTTTGGTTGGGGAATATTCATTAAGAAGGAGAAAAAAAATGTCAGATGAATCAGAGAAACAACAACAAATAGAGTCTCATGGACAAACACAAGCCATGTCGGAGTTAGAAAGACAACTCGAGTCAGATAGGCAAGTCGGATGGTTTGCCGCACTGCTTATTTTTGCTATGGGCGGAGTATTACTATATGCCGTTACAAGTGTGTTCTAACAGAAAGCTTAAATTAATCGGCGGCATTAGCGATGATTTGTGTTTAATCACAATCATCGCTTTTTTATTTAAAAATAAAAATTAAAAAATGAAATTCCTATAAATATTTTTTTAAAAATTCTTTTTTAAATGAAAAAAAATTTTCTTCTAAAATAGATTGACGGATTTTTTTTACCAAATTAACAACAAAATATAAATTATGAATTGTGGCCAGTGTTGAGCCTAACATTTCTCTTTCGCGAATAAGGTGATGAACATAAGCTTTTGTAAAATTTTTACAAACATAACATTCACAATTTTTTTCAATCGGAGTAAAATCTTCTTTATACAAACTTTTTTTTATATTTATTTTTCCGTTTTCTGTATGCAAACTTCCGTGTCTAGCCATTCTTGATGGAGCCACACAATCAAAAAAATCAACTCCTGCTTCAACTCCAGCAAACAAATCTTCCACTTCCCCAATTCCTAAAAGATGTCTTGGTTTTTCTTCTGGCAAAACCTCGTTAACTTTTGAAACAATTTTTTCTATATCTTCTTTTAAAAATGCTCCTCCTATTCCAAAGCCAGAAAAATATTCTTGTTTGCCTAAAAAATCTGCAGATTCTTCTCTTAAATCTAAAAAATTTCCTCCTTGCACAACACCAAAAAGAGCTTGGGGAAAATCTTTTTTTTGTTTTAAAATTTTCTCTCCCATTTTTTTTATAATCCCACCTTTTTTATTTTCAATTTCTTTGTGTTTTTCTACACATCTTAAGGCCCAACGGTGAGTTCTTTCCATTGCTTCTTTTTGATAATTATAAGATGCTTGTGAACCCACACACTCATCAAAAGCAAAAATTATATCAGCACCTAAATTTTGCTGAACTTCCATTGAAAACTCTGGAGTAAAAAAATGTTTTGAGCCATCTTTTGGAGAAAAAAACAAAGCTCCTTCTTCAGAAATTTTTACTTTTGATTTTTTGTTTTGATTTATTTTTTCTTGTAAAAACCCCGATTCTTCTTTTGCAATTTTCGAAACTCCTTCTTTTCCATAAGCAGCTCCTAAAGAAAAAACTTGAAAACCTCCTGAGTCTGTCATTATAGGTTTTTTCCAATTTGTAAAGCGGTGAAGACCGCCAGCTTTTTTAATAATTTTATCTCCGGGATAAAAATAGAGATGGTAGGTATTTGCTAAAAAAATTTCAGATCCAAGCTCGTTTACCATTTCTGGTGTAAGCCCTTTCACGTTGGCTTTTGTTCCCACAGTTGCAAAAGCCGGGGTTGGAATTTTTCCGTGAGGTGTATTAAAAATTCCTGCTCTTGGCGAAGATTTTTTATTTTTTTCTGAGCGCCCCTGCGGGGCGCTCCCCCCACCCAATTTTTTCAAAATCTCAAATTCAAACATTTCTAAATCTTAACAAAAATTTTATTTAAAAAAACTTGACAAAAGTATATATATATATAATTGATAATAGCTTGCATTTAAATAAAGGAGACTGCGTGATGTTGGAAAAGACTCGTATAAAACTAGAAGCGCCACTGGAAGTTGTAAAAAAGATACTAGAAAAAACTCGTATAAAACTAGAGTTAGTACTAGAGGTTCCCTACAATTTTGTTGAAAATTTTTCAAAAAAATTTACAAGAGCTTGGAAATTAATGAATATTTTGATCTTTCTGGGGCCCATTTCTTTTTTCCCTCAGTTGGGTACAGTAAT
The DNA here is from genome assembly GCA_014237915.1 of Candidatus Paceibacter sp. GTDB lineage: Bacteria > Patescibacteriota > Minisyncoccia > Phycocordibacterales > JABACC01. The sequence continues at coordinate 63,554 of JABACC010000006.1, read as the reverse complement.
GTTTGAAAGCTACGAACAAGTAAGTGTGTATGCGTCAGACATGTCTGGGTGGCTTTCATTGCTAACATTAGATATTATATGTTTATTTGTTTTCCTTGAAGGTGGTAAAAAAGCTCGACCTAGTCAGCTACTCATGCTTGCTTGGGTTATCACATTGGGGGCATTTTGCCTCGGAATTGTAATAAGGACGATATTTCCTTGGTAAGCCCTCAAAGTTCAAAAGCTCAATCTTTGGATTGAGCTTTTATTCTTTAAAAAATTTTATTTAAAAAAACTTGACAAAGGTATATATATAATAGATAGTAGATTTCATTAAAATTTTAACTGAAAGGATACCCTTATGGAATTTTTGCTTTTTCTAAAGGCGAACTCAGGCTTCCTTAACTTGGGGGTTTTTAGTTTTATGTATGGCTTTGTGATTTTCTTAAATCCTCTGGCTATGTTGCCACAACTGCTAAAAGCGTTTAAGGCAAAAAAAGAAGAATTGGGTGGGGTTTCAATTCCTATGTTCTTTATTTTTTTAACAATTCAGATCATGATTGCTCTTGGGGCGATCAAGACACTGGATACGGTACTTTTTGCCTCGATGGGGATCTCTGCCCTGTTAACGGCAGCGATTATCTTGGTAACTGCTTACCGAAAAAGGTAAAAAATACTAACAAAAAAATCCCCAGCAGACTTTGTTTGCTGGGTTTTTTCTTTTTTAAAATTTTTCAAATTCCTCTAAAATATTTTCAATATTTCCAGTCATTATTTTTTCCAAATTTGACCAATTTTTTCCAATTCTGTGATCTGTTAATCTGTCTTGAGGAAAATTATAAGTTCTTATTTTTTCCGATCTGTCTCCTGTTCCCACCTGCTCTCTTCTTTGGTCTCTGTGTTTTTTTTCCTGCTCTTCGTCGTGAAGCTGTTGAAGTTTGGAAAGTAAAAGCGTCATTGCTTTTTCATGATTTTTTAATTGTGTTCTCTCTTCGGTGCACCTTACATCAATTCCTGTTGGTTTATGCACTAACCTCACCGCTGTTTCATTTTTATTAACCGACTGCCCTCCGGCACCACCAGCTCTTGAAGTTTCTCTCTCAATATCTTCTGGATTAATTTTTATAGTTATTTTTTTTCTAATCGGCATTATAGCGACGGTAATTGTTGAAGTATGAATTCTTCCTTGTTTTTCTGTAGCAGGAATTCTTTGCACTCTGTGGACTCCTGTTTCGTATCTTAGTTTTTTGTAACAGCCCAAACCTTTTATTTCAAAACTTGCTTCTTTGTATCCGCCGGCTTCTGTGGTGGAAGTTCCCAAAATAGTAAAAGACCAAGATTTATTTTCACAATATTTTTGATACATTAAAGCCACCTCTGATGCAAACAAACTTGCTTCGTCTCCCCCCGCTCCTGCTCTTATTTCCAAAACCATTTCGTTTGGAAATTCTTCCTCTTGCTTTTCTTTTTTTTCAATTTCAACAATTTGGTTTTCTAAATCTTTTAAAATTTTTTCATTTTTTTCTAAATCTTCCAAAGCAAGTTCTTTCATTTGAGGGTCTTCCAAAAAAGTCAAAATTTCTTCTTTTTCTTTTTTTATTTTTTGATATTCAATTGCCAAAAATTTGGTTTTTTGATTTTCTAAATATTCTTCTATGTTAAATTTTTCTTCCATTTTTAATTTTTAATTATAGCACAAGGATATTTACAAAAACTGCCAGCCTTTATTGTGTTAAAATTATTTTAATGAAAATAAATAGAAAATTTGAAAAAGAAAAAAAATGGATTTTAAATGAAAAATATAACGGAAAAAAGAAAATTTTTTATTTTTTTGATATTTTAAAACTTTATTTTGGTGTGCCAACAGATTACATAATTGGTTTTAGAGAATTTATTGGAGCAAAAATTAATTTAAAATACAGACCTTTAATTCCTAGAGAAGAAACTGAATTTTGGGTAAAAAATTTTTTAGATGAGAATTTTTTAGAAAATGGGGCGCAGCCGAAGGCTGCGCCCTTAAAAATTTTAGATATTTTTTCAGGCTCTGGATGTATAGGAATTTCGGTTTTAAAAAATACAAAAAACACAATTGTTCATTTTTCAGAAATTGATAAAAAGCTTTGTGGGCAAATAAAATTTAATTTAGATTTAAATAATATAGAAAAAAAAAGATACAAAATATTTTCTTCCGATATTTTTGAAAATATTCCAAAAGAAAAATATAATTTTATTTTAGCAAACCCGCCTTATGTTTCAGAAAAAAATGGAAAAAATGTTCAAAAATCTGTTTTAATGTACGAGCCAAAAAAAGCAGTTTTTGGAGGCGCTGATGGACTTTTTTTTATTAAAAAATTTTTAAAAGAAGCTCCATCTTTTGTTGAAAAAAATGGAAAAATTTATTTAGAATTTGATGAGCCGGAGCGTCAAAAAATTTTCAATTTTTTGACGCTCCTAAAAACAAAATCTTTCTCTTTCAAAAAAGATCAATTTGGGAAATATAGAATTTTAATTTTAAGAAAAAAGGCACTATCTAAAAAATAATGCCCTTAAGAAGTTGTTCTAAATTAATGTAAGTTCACCTCTCGATATTGAAGAATTTGAAAATTTCTTATCTTCAGTAACTTCTTTGATTATTTCAAGACTTCTTGGTAGTTCAAACTCTGTATCAAGACTAGGGAGTTCCAATTCTAAGATTGCAAAACCCTTCAAGACTTGAATATTGAGAAAAATATCCAATTCAAAAATATTTCCTTCATGCTCAAAAAAAATCCTGTTTTTCTTTATTATTGCTTTTTTCTTAACAGATTTTTCTAAGAACGAATGGTATTCTTCTTTCGATATTTTTTTTTCAATTTCCTCGTTACGTCCCAGATCTAAAAACTTTTTTAGATTATGAAAGAACGAAATTTCACCAAAAAGATTTTCTTGTGATCTTACTCTTTGGGTAAATCCATCTTGGTTTGGTAAATAAGTCTGCACAATTCTCCAAATGTCCTTAAAATTTAAAGTCTCGATTTCAGGTTTTTTTACAACCCATTTTCTTTCTATTTCTATAGCCATGATATTAACTCCAAATTAAAAATTAGAACATTCTAATATTAATTTTTTTCAAAATAAAAATATAGTCAAAAAAAATTGATTAAAATCTATTAAAAAAATAATATTTTGATATTATTAAACAATGCATAAAATTAAAGAGCTAATCTTAAAAAAATTAATATTAAATGATTTTCAAAATTATTCTCAACTTAAACCAAAAAACATAGAAAGTAATTTATTTTCGTATCATCTAATAAAACTATTAGATGAGAAAATAATTACTAAAAAAAATAAAAGATATACTCTAACATCTAAAGGTAAGAATCTTTCTCAAAAAATTAGTTTTAAAGGTATTTTTTATAGAGAACAGCCCCTTATAACGACCCTTATTGTTCTAGAAAATTTAGACAACGAATTACTTCTATTTAAAAAAGGAGGCAACCCTTTATCGGAACATGGAGTTTTCCTACTGGAAAATTACATGAAAATGAAAAAATCTTAGAATCCGCAAAAAGAGAACTTTTTGAAAAAACACATATTGCAACCAAGCTAAGACATATTGGTATTTCACATATAAAAATTTATTACAGTAGTGAACAAAATGTCGTCTCTAGAATGATTTATGTTTTTTATCAAAAAAGTAGCTTTAATTTAAATAATAAAAAAGAAAATTGGTTGCCCGAGTTAAAATGGTTTGACAATTTAAGTATCAAAAAAATAAAACTTGACCCTTCTATAAAGAATATTTTAAAAGAGTATAAAAAAATAAAGATAAAGATAAGTTAAAAAAAATATTTTTTATTGAAAATTTTTTATATCTTAAATAACATTTACAACAATCAATTAATCTATTTAACAAAACTTAAATTCTTTTTTATTTCTTCAAAAACCTCATCAATATTTTTTGTTCCATCTATTTTTATAAATTCTTCTGGAAATTTCTCAAAACAAAAATCATATCCTTTAATTAAATTTTTAAAAAAATCATCTTCTTTAAAATCAAAAAAATCTTTTTTCCCTTCGTTTCTTTCGAAACTTCTTTTTTTAGAAATTTCTAAAGGCACTTCTAAATAAAAAGTTTTTTCTGGAATGTTTGAAAGAATTCCTTCTTCGTGAGTTTTTAAAATTTTCTCTACTGAAAAATTTTGTCCAAAACCTTGGTATGCGATTGTTGAATAAAGCCATCTGTCGGAAATAACAATTCCTCCTGAATTTAAATGTTTTAAAATCTTTTCTTCCAAAAGCTGATTTCTGTCTGAGCAAATTAAATAAAATCTTGCCTCTGGAGAAATTTCTAAATCTGGATTTTTAAAAATTTCTCTTACTTTTTCTCCAAATTTTGTTGTTCCTGGGCTTCGGTAAACTTCCACTTTTTTACCATTTTCTTCTAAATATTTTTTTAATTTTTCTACCTGTGAGGTTTTTCCCGATCCGTCAATTCCTTCAAAACAAATCCAATTTTTTAATTTTTTCATTTTTTTATTATATCAGGAAAATAAATAATAAAAACATGACATTTTTTTTTTTCTATATAATGTATTTTAGTTACTAAACGTTCATTAACAACAAAAAACAGGAGTGCTAAAATAAACACAGGAAAAGAATTTAATTTTTATGTACAAGCATGGCATTTACTTACCATATTGTTCAATTTACCTCTTAAGCTTATTGTATGGTCCTTCTTATGTTCCATATTATGTTTCATGGGGTGGGTAGCATATAGCCTATTACTAGGCATTTACACTTCAAATATAGAGAATCTGCCGTTAGTCCTATGTCTAGCCATAGTCATATCCTTGTGGGTTCCTTCTTCTCTTGGTCACATCTATTTTTCTAAGAGATTAAGCGTAAAAAAAATGCAGGTTAAAAAGGATTTAATTCTTTACCGGATTTTACTGATTACAACGTTATTTTATACAACATTGTTTTTTTCTGCTGTTTTCCTTAATTTCACTTAAGGAAAAAAATATTTTTCAAAAGCGATGATTTTGGTTAATCCACAAATCATCGCTTTTTTATTTAAGTTTTTTTTAAACAAAACTTGACATTTTTTTTTTTTCTATACAATGTATTTTGGTTGGGGAATGTTCATAAAAAAGGAGAATTAAAATGAACGATTATACAATATATAAAGGTGCTGATACTTGCCTTGAAAAAATAGATGGCTTTATTTCTAAAGTTTTTCCACCCCACTTTAGGAGGGTTGGGTTATTTGTGTTATCAATTTGCCTAATGTTGTTTTTATTAAGCATGTTAGGCTCAGGTCCAGCTATGGCAATTTTCCTGTTTTTATTTTTGTTACTTTTTGCCATATCAACTCTTCTCATGAACTCAGCATACTTCAGCGATGGCGAGAAGAAACCTAGTTTTCTAGACTTAAGGTTTTGCTGGATAAATTCTTCAATGTGGCTAATTGCAAACATTTATTCTCTGTGTTTAGTTTTACTTTGAAGAAAAAGTATTTCTCAAAAGCGATGATTTTGGTTAATCCACAAATCATCGCTTTTTTATTTAAAAATAACTCTTGATAAAAAAAATTTTTAATATATAATTTATTTAGATTGGAAAAAATTAAAAAAGGAAAAAAAAAGACTATTTTGAGCTCATTATCATTCACCGAGTATTTAACTTTGTTTATAATTGGTTACGCTTTATTGTGTTTAATACAAAAACTGTTATTTAAAAAAACACGCTTTGGTGAAATTAATTTATGTTTCTGGGAAATTATGGTTGCTGCGATTATCCTAGCTGCGGCTTATGAACTATCAACTTAAACCAAACAAAAAACAAAAACCGATATTTTAAATATCGGTTTTATTATTTTTAAATTTTTATTATAAAAATTATTTTTTTGAAGCTTGAACTCTTTTTTTAAATTTATCTACTCTTCCAGCTGTATCTAAAACTTTATTATTTCCAGTATAAAAAGGGTGGCAAGCAGGGCAAACTTCTATTTTAACTTCGTTTTCTAAAGTGGATCCAACTTCATAAACTTCTCCGCAAGAGCAAATTGTTTTTGTGTTTTTATTAAATTTTGGGTGAATTTCTTTTTTCATATTTTTTATTAAATAAAATTTTAATCTTTTTTTTCTTTTTTAAATGGAATTCCAATAAATTTAAAAAATTCATGTGCCTCTTTTTTATTTTTTGCAGATGAAACTATGCAAACGGAAAGTCCGAAAACATTTCTAAGCTCTTCGTCTGTGGTTTCTGGAAAAATTATGTGTTCTGGAATTCCGATTGTTAAATTTCCCATTTCGTCAACAGCGCTTGTATTTATTCCTCTAAAATCTTTTGTTCTTGGGAGAGAAGCTACTAAAAATTTATCTAAAAAAGCATACATATTTGGGCCTCTTAAAGTAACTTTATATCCTGAGGTGTCGCCTTCTCTTACTTTAAAAGTAGCAACTGATTTTTTAGCAGGAACAACAGCTGGTTTTTGACCTGTGATTTTTGCAAGCCTATCTTCGATTATTTGCATTTTTTCTTTTTCAGCTCTTATTTTTCCCACCCCCACAGAAACAACAATTTTTTCTATTTTTGGAGATTGCATTTTGTTTTTGTAAGAAAAAACTTCTTTTAATTTTTCAAATGCTTTTTTTTCTTTTTCTCTAACTCTTTCCATAATATTTTTATTTTAAAACTTTTGCAGATTTTTTAGAAATTCTAACTTTTTTTTCTCCTTCTGTTTTATATCCGATTCTACTTGGACTTTTTTTATCTTCATCAAAAAAAGAAAGATTCGAAATATCTATCGGCATTGCTATTTCTAAAACTTCTCCTTTGTTTTCACCAAAACCTTTTTTGTGTTTTTTTGAAATATTTACACCATCAACAACAGCCTTATTTTCTTTTGGTAAAATTTTAATTATTTGTCCTTTTTTTCCTTTGTCTTTTCCTGCAAGAACTATTATATTGTCTCCTTTTTTTAATTTCATAATATTTTAAACAACTTCTGGTGCTAATGAGGCGATTTTTTGATAACCAGCTTCTCCAACCTCTCTTGGGATTGGCCCAAAAATTCTACCAGCTACAGGTTCTTTTTTTTCTTTTTCAACTACTACTACAGAGTTTTCATCAAAATAAATATAAGATCCGTCTGCTCTTCTGAATGGTTTTTTTTGTCTAACAACTATTCCTCGCACAACGTCTTTTTTCTTAACTTGTTTTCTTGGTTGTGCTGTTTGAACCGCCATAACAACAAGATCACCAATTCTTGCATATCTTCTCTTTGAACCTCCAAGAACTTTAAAAACTCTAGCTGTTATAGCTCCTGAATTATCTGTTACTTTAACTATTGTTTGTGGCTGAATCATAATATTTTTTTAATGGAAAATTTTAAGCAGTAATTAATTTAAATTTTTTAGTTTTAGAAATTGGTTTAGTTTCTGTTAAAAAAACTTCATCTCCTACTTTTGCTGTATTTCCTTTATCGTGAGCTTTAAACTTTTTTGAAGTTTTTTGAAATTTTTGATATTTAGAATTTTTAACATATCTGGAAACTAAAACAACAGCAGTATCTTTCATTTTGTCTGAAACAACAATACCTTTTAATTTTTTTATATTTTTTTGTTTTTCCTTTTTTTCCATTTTTATTTTTTAGTTTCTTTTTCTTTTTTTGCTCTCATGTTAAGCTCTGTTAAAATTCTAGCGATTTTTTTTCTTGTTTTTGATGCAAAATTTTTATCAGTTTCTTTTGATCCAGATAAATCAAAATTATTTTCTCTTAAATTTTTTTTAAGATCTGACGCTTGTTTTACCAAGTCTTCTTTTTTATTTTTTGAAAAGTCTTCTTTTTTCATTTTGATTTAATATGATACTATTTTTTAAGTCTTATTACAAATATTTTTAAAAAATATTTTCTAAATTTTTACAGAAAATCTTGTTTTAAGTGGCATTTTTGTTCCTCCTTTTCTTAAAGCTTCTTTTGCAATCTCTTCTGAAACTCCTGAGACTTCAAATAAAATTCTTCCCGGCTCAACATCAAAACAAAAAAAATCTGGATCTCCTTTACCTTTACCCATTCCAACTTCAGCAGCTTTTCTCGTTACTGGTCTGTCTGGAAAAACTCTGATCCAAACCTTACTTGTTTTTCCTGCATATCTTTTAATTGCTTTTCTGGCTGCTTCAATTTGAGCTGAAGTAACTCTGGCTTGAGTTGTTGCCTTAAGTCCGTATTCACCCATGGAAATTTTTGTTCCACGAGTAGCCACACCTCTTTTTTCAGGATTTTTTCGAGCAGTTTGCCATTTTCTGTATTTTACTTTTTTAGGAAACAACATAATAATTTTTATTTTTTATTTTTATTGTTAAAAATTTCTCCTCTGTAAATCCAAACTTTAACTCCGATTACTCCATAAGGAAGATTTGCTCTTTCTGCTTTGTAATCAATATCTGCTCTGAAAGTTTGTAGTGGAATTCTTCCTTTTTTTATACTTTCTTTTCTAGCCATATCTGAGCCGCCCAATCTTCCAGAAACTAAAATTTTAATACCTTTAACATTTTTATTTGCCATTGATTTTTCAATAGCAGTTTTCAAAACTCTTCTAAACGGCATTTTTCTCTCAAGGCCTTCAACAACAGAGTAAGCGACAATCGCCGCATCAGATTCTGCTGAATGTACATCTTCAATATTTATTTTGATTTCTTTAGGAATATGAATTTTTGCTTTTTTTAAAGTTTTTTTAATTCCCGAAATTAATTTTTCTACTCCATCACCTGTTTTTCCGATAATCATTCCTGTTCTTGTTGTTTTTATGTTTATATTATAATTATCATCGCCATTTCTTGCAATATCTATTGAAGAAATATACTTTCCTCTTAACTCTTTATTTAAATATTCTCTAACAAAAGTATCTGTTTTTAAATACTTTGCATAATTTTTTGGAGAAAAAGTCCACTTAGATTTCCAATCTCTAATTACTCCTAATCTATGTGAATATGGGTTTATTGTGTGTGTCATAATTATTTTTTATCTTCTTTAGTTTCTGTTTTTTTAATAGAAGTTTTTTCTACTTCTTTTTTAGAAACTTTCTTAACTTTTTTTTCTTCTGATTTAATTTCTTCTTCTGTAGCTAAAACTACAGAAATATCTGAAAGTCTTCTTTTTATCGGTCTTGCGGAACCTTTTGATCCAGCTCTGTATCTTTTCATTTTTTTTCCTTCGTTTGCTTGAATTGTTTTAATATACAATTTTTCAGAATCAAGAGAAAAATTATTTTCAGCGTTTGCTTTTGCAGAATTTAAAAGAGAGGAAACTAAAGAAGATGCTTTTTTATTAACAAATTTTAACTCAGAAATTGCTTTTTTTAAGTTTTTTCCACGAACAAGATCAATAACAAGCCTTGTTTTTCTAGGCGTTGATCTTAAATTTTTTACTTGTGCTTTTACCTCCATAATTTTAATTTATTTTAAGCATTTGCTTTTGCTGCCTTTGCTGCAGCTATTTCAGTTTCTTTCTTTTTTTGATCTAATTCTTTTTGGATTTTACCTCCGTGTCTATAGAAAGTTTTTGTATGAGAAAATTCTCCCAACCTATGACCTACCATATCTTCTGTTACAAAAACAGAAATAAAATCTTTTCCGTTATGTACTAAAAAAGTAAAACCTACCATATCGGGGTGAATTTGACTGGCTCTTGCCCAAGTTTTTATAGGTTTAATGTCTTCAGGCTTTTTGCCTTCTATTTTTTTTAGAAGTCTCTCGTAAACATATGGCCCTTTTTTAATTGATCTTGTCATAATAATTTTATTTCTACTTTTTTTGTAAAACTCAAAAAGTTAATTGCAACATTTTAGCAAAATAAAACTCAAAGTCAATTAACAAGTTATCAAATTTTTAAAAAAATAGAGTGGAAAATATTTTTAATTTATTTTTTTATCACCACAGGATTTCCGTTTTCTATTTTCATTACAGCAGCTTTTGAAGAAATAATTCCTTTTTCATTCATCGTTAAATTACCAAAAACAGAATCATAAGAAACAATCTCTTTTTCTAAATTTTTAGCCCATTTTTCTCTATTAAATTTTTCCATCTTTTCAGAAATTTTTACAATTAACCCGTAAATATCATAAGTATTTGGGCCCCCATATGCATAATTATCTGAAAAAGTATTATTGTATTTTTCTAAATATTCTTCATTTGGAACTGCGGCGTCTACATACCAGCTTCCCTCAAAGAGTGAAAGTTCTTCAGAAACAGCAAAACTCTCTATCGATGTTATTTCTGTATTTACCTCTAACTCGTTCATTTGGTTAACTAAAATTTCAAGTTCTGGAGAAAAAGCTCCTAATAAATAAATATCTGGGTTTGTCTCTTTTGCTTTAGTGATAAGAGTTTTAAAATCATTTGTCCCCGGATTAAATTTTTCTTCAAAAACAATTTCAATTTTTTCTTCATTTAAGCCTGCTTTAAGCTCGTTGTTAATTGCTAGCCAACCTTGATGATTTAAGCCCAAAATAGCTAATTTTTCATAACCTCCATTTTCTAACTCTTCCACCATAACCCTAGCTTCTTCTTCTGGCGGAGTCCAGTGGATAAAATTTAAATCTCCATTTGCAATATTTTTATCAGAGGCCATGGCAAAGTGAATTACTTTATTTGTGTCAGCTATAGGGGAAATAACATTTCCAATTCCCGAAGATAAAGAAATTAGAAAATCTACATTATCAACTTGAATAAGTTTTTGTGCGGCGTTGATAGCTTTTTTTGGATCTAAAGCATCATCTTCAAAAATTATTTCATATTGATATTTTTCACCAATAAAATCTTTGACTGCAAGCTCTAAGGTTCTTTTTTGACCTTCTCCAAAAAAAGCAACATCTCCAGTTAGTGGAGAAACTACTCCTATTTTTATAATATTATCTTCTCTTGTTTCCAAATTTTCTTTATTGTTGATATTTTCACCCATAAAAAAATATACAACAATAATTAAAATTATAACGATACCAGTAACTAATGTTTTTTTATTTTCCATTTTTTAAATTTTTAATTTTAATAATACAATTTATTATACATTTTTTATTTAATTAAAAAACACCATTAAAAATTTGGTGTTTTTTAAAAAATAAAATTTTTAGTTTTATTTTATTTATCTAGCTTTTCTTCAATCTTTTTTCTTGCGTAATCTTTACCTCCCATACCAAAAGATAATCCGAAAGCTAAGGCTAGAGCAAATACAATTCCAGTAATGATTATAGAAAGATAACCTAGAATTATATCGAAGATAGCAAACAGATTTAATACTGTAACAAGAGTTAAAAAATAAACAATCCATTTTCCTGCATCCCCGATAAGTTTGTGATTTTTCACATCTGAAGCTTTTGCAAGAGCTGATAAAATATTTTTTACAAATCTTGCAATGTAAGCTGCGATAACTAAGATAATTAAAGCAACTATAATTTTTAATAGATAAAAACCTATTCCATACACAAAAACTTTAATTTCTGCTAAATTTAAAACGTCTAAAACCGCTAATAGAAACACAATAATCGTAAACCATTTTACAAGCCTTCCGAAAAAAACTGGAGAATTAAGTCTGTACCCTGTTTTTTCTAAAAAACTTTTTAAATTAATTTTTTCTAGAAAAACATCAAGTTTTATTTTTCTTAAAATTTCTTCTATAAATTTTGACAAAACGTCAGCTACAATAAGCCCAATAATGAAAACAATAACTGCTACAAAAATTGTAGGAATATAGTTTGCAATACTTTCCCACAAAATCATAAAAGAATCTGAAATTTGTGATAAAGGCTCATTAACTAAATCAATATTATTTTTATACATAAAATTAAATTATATTAAATTAATAATACAAATAATTATACCAATTAAATAAATAATTAAAATAAATCTTTTCCACTAAAAAACATTACTAATAATAAAAAAAATATTATGTAGGTTAGTGCTTTTACAAACTTATCCATTATTTTAAAAATTAATTATATGGATAATTTTTATTTACAAGTCCAGCTGCTTCCGCTCCATCCTAATTTTTTAGAACAGCTCGGCGGAATATCAGCTTTTGTGTCGTAGAGGTAGTTTAAATTTTGTTTTAATTTTGCAGAAGAAATTGTTTTTCCGTTTGCAATCCAAGAAAGATCTAAGGCTGCAAAAGAAATTCCAGCAAAACCAAAAACAAAAAACAATATTATTAAAAATTTTTTCATAAATATATTATATATTAAATTTTTTAAAAGCAAACAATATTTTTTAAATATTTTCTGCTTTTAAAAAAAATTTTCCATTATTTTTTCCAATTTTTATTTTTATCTCAAAATCTCCAACTTCTTTTATTGGACTATCTAAGAAAATTTCACTCTCTTCAAGATCTGAATTTTCTGAAATTTTTTTTGCTGTTATATTTTCAAAAAAGTGCCCTTTTTCGTTTGCTTTTTGTTTTAGAGTTATTTCTTTTTTATTTAAAACAGAAAATCTTTTTTTATTATTTTCTAAATTATCAGTTTCTTTTTTTTCTTTTTTAACTAAATTTTTTTCCGCATTTAAAATATCACTTTTTTGAGCAATTTTTGCCAAACCATTTTTTAAAAGAAAATTATTTGCATACCCAACAGAAACTTCCAATATTTGCCCTTTTACACCAATTTTTTTAATATCTTTTTGTAATACAACTTTCATAATTTTTTATTTTTTTTCTAATAATTCTTTAAAGTCTTCTCTGGAAAAAATTTCAAGAGCGTCTTTCAGTTCACCATCTTTAATTTTTTCAAAATCATTATCATTTTCTAAATCTTCATATAACTCAATATCTCCAATTTCAATATCTGGAGAAATTCCATCTTCTGGAATTGATTCTCCGTTTGGCAAAAGCCATCTTGCAACTGTAATTTTCAAAGAAGTATCTTTTGAAAGATCCACGAGTCTCTGAACTGATCCTTTACCAAAAGAATTTCTTCCTAAAATTAAAGCTCTATTGTGTGCCGAAAGTGAGCCTGCTAAAATTTCTGAAGCTGAAGCTGAGCCTTCGTCTTGTAAAATAGCTATTTTTATATTTTCACTTAACGTTGCGAGGCCGTACGAGACGCTTTCTCTGTCTTCTCTTTTTCCATCATAATCTTCTAAAACAACAACCTCACCTTTTTCGATGAAAAAACTAGCGATATAAACCGCTGAAGATAGAAGGCCACCTGGGTTTCCACGAAGGTCTATTAATAAATTTTTCTTACCAGAATCTTTAAATTCAAACATTGCTTCTGTAAATAACTCGTTCGAATCTATGTTAAATGTGAAAAGTTTTATGATAAAAACATCATCAATAATTTCAGTTTCTATTGTTGGAATTTTTATAATATCTCTAATGATTTTTATCTCAATCTCTTTTGATTCTCCGCTTCTTAAAATTCCTAAAACAACTTCTGTTCCTTCTTCACCTCTTATCAGTTTTGCAGCTTGAGTAGAAGAAAATTCCGCAGATTTTTTTCCATCGATAGTAGAAATAATATCTCTTGGTCTCATTCCAGCTTTAAAAGCTGGGGTTCCCACAAGCGGTGAGATGACTGTTAAATATCCGTTTCTGTTTGAAATTTCTACACCAATTCCTCCAAAGGATCCGTTAATATCTTCTTCAAAAGTTTCGTTTTCTTCTGGGGGTAGAAAGTTTGTATAAGGATCACCATAAGATGAAGCTAAACCTTTTATAGCTCCCCAAAGTTTATCCTCAGAGCTAAGATCTTTTTTTTCTCCGTCAGATTTTGTATCCACAAAATTCTCATCTAAAAGTGCCCAGGCTTGCCAAAAATAATCAAAATCTAAATTTTCTGTTTTTTCAATTTGATTTTCTTTTCCACTTAAAAAAGAAAATTTTTCTAAACTATAATAATTAAAACCTTCTTTGTAGCCAGCCTCGAAACTTAAAAAAGCAGTAACGGGAATTAAAATTAGGAAAATAATAATTATAAAAAAAAGTGGGATTGATTTTTTTATTCTTTCTTTAAACATTAAAAAAATTATAACAAATTTTAAAAAATTAAGATAAATAAAAAACTAAATTTTTTGTTTTTCTTGAATTTTTTTCAAAACTTTTACCACTTTTTTTAAATCACTTTTTTTTGTTTTTCTTCCCATTGAAAATCTTAAAGAATTTTTTGCTTCTTCTCCAAGCATTTGTGCCACAACGTAAGATTCTTTTTTATCTCCTGCAATACAGGCTGATTTTGAACTCACAAAAATATTCTCTTCTGAAAGTAAAAAAACTATTTCATCACTTCCTAAATTTATTTTTGGAAAAGTTAAATTTAAAATAGCAGAAACACAAAAATTTTTGTCTCCATTTATTTTATAAAAAACATTTTCTTTGTCTAACTCTTCCAAAAAAAATTCTTTCAAAGAAAGCATTTTTTTATTAAAATTTTCCATATTCTCTTTTCCTTCACGAAAAGCGTTTACCATGGCTGAAATTAAAAAAGTTGGCTGGGTTCCACCTCGAAGTCCAAATTCTTGAGAACCTCCAAAAATTCCTTTAAGTTTTACACTTTTTCTTTTATACAAAAAACCAATTCCTTTTGGGCCATAAATTTTTTGAGCACAAAAACTCATCATATCAATTCCTAAAGAATTTACATCTATTTTAAAATAAAGTGGCATTTGGCAAGAATCTGTGTGAAAGAAAATTTTTTCAATTGAAAATTTTTCTTCTGCTTTTTTTAAAATCTCTGAAATTTTTTTTAATGGAAAAATTGCGCCGGTTTCGTTGTTGACTGCCATAAAAGAACAAAAAATTGTATTGTTTTTTATTTTTTCCTCCAAATCTTTAAGATCTAAAACTCCATTTTCTTTAATTTTTATATAATGAACTTCAAGGCCATCTTCTTCTAAAGATTTAAAAGTATCTAAAACCGAAGAATGTTCAATGGTAGAAGTTAGAGCTGAAAAATCTTTTAGACTTTTTCCTTCTTTTTGTAAATTTTTAAAAAAAGAATAAATGGCAAGCGAGTTTGATTCTGTTCCCCCTGAAGTAAAAATAATTTCTTCAGGATCTGAAGCTTTTATTAAATTTTTTAACCAAAATCTTCTCTCTTCTAATCTTTTTTTTGATAATTTTCCAAAAGCATTTTTAGCCGAAGGATTGGCATAAAAAAAGAAAGAATTTTTTAACATTCCTAAAAAAGATAAAATATTTATTGGAGTTGAGGCTGCATAATCGAGATAAATTTTTTTCATTCTCATATTTTATCATAAAAAAAATTTACAGAAAAAGCGTGCCCCGAAGGGGCACGCTTTTTCTGTAAAATTTTTTCCAAACTATTTTTCCTGAATAACTTTCTCCATTCCCAAAGCTATGTTTTTTGCAATTTCATCTTTTGAGGAAGAAATTATTTTTTTTTTTTCTTCTTCCCCAGATTTTTTAAATTTTTCTAAAATATCAAACGCTTCCTTTTTAGCATTTTCTTTAATCTGCTCTGCGTTTTCTTCCGCATTTTGTTTTGAAAGTGAAATAATTTCAGATGCCTCCTCTCTGCTTTTTTTTAAAATGTTACTTCTGTCTTGTTCTGTTTCCTTTAAAATATTTTCCGCTTTTTCACTTTTTTCAACTCCTTTTTTTATAACTTCTTTTCTTTCTTCTAAAATTGAAAATATTTTTTTATAAAAAATCCAATAAATTAAAACAATAACAATTAAAAAATTAACTACCTCAGAGGCAAAAATTTTAAAGTCTAAACCAAAAGAATTTATTAATTGTTCCATTTTTTTATTTTAAAATTTGTCTTTTTTATATGACAAAAAATAATCCGATTGCAGCCAGACCGAAAAGTTCAATCATTCCAGCTCCCACAAACATAAAAGGAACAATCTTATTTGAAGCTTCAGGGTTTCTAGAAATTCCCTCAAGTGCTTTTGAAAAAACCATTCCAATTCCTATTGCAGGCCCTAAAACTCCAAGACCAACGATAATTGCTTTTGCTATTGCTATTTCCATAATTTAAATTTTTTAAAAATAATAATTAAAAAATATTTTAACACAAAATTAATTTTAAAAAAATAAAATTTAAAAACTAATGTGCGGGAGAGATCGCTAATTTAATATAAAATAAAGTCAAAATTGAAAAAATTGATGCTTGCAAAAGGGCCACGAAAATTTCAAAGAAAATTATTGGGAGAGGAAGTAAAAAATGAAAAATTTGCCCTAAAAGTAAAAGTAAAATTCCTCCAACTAAAATATTTCCAAAAAGCCTAAATCCTAAAGAAATCAATTTTGCAAACTCAGAAATAAGCTCCACAAGCCCCAGCGGAATTGAAAGTGGTTTTTTAAAATTTAAAAATTTTTTAGAATATCCATTAAAACCTAGTACAAAAAAACCGAAATACTGAATTAAAATAAAAGCCACAAAAGAAAGGGCCATTGTCATATTTAAATCAGAATGTGTGGCTCTGAAAAAATGATGTCCTTCAAATTTCAGACTTTCAATTCCAGGAAAAAATTTAAAAATATTTAAAAAGAAAATAAATAAAAAAACAGAGAGGATAAAAGGAGCTATAACTTTTGTCATTTTTTCATTATCTAAAACTCCATCAACATAATTTTTTATTCCTTCAGAAAAAATTTCAAAAACAAGCTGAGTTTTAGAAGGTATAATTTTAAAATTACGAGAAAAAAACCAAAGCAAAAAAACTAAAACAATACTTGATAAAAGAGCCAACAAAAAAGAGTTTGTAATTGGCAAACCAAAAAAATCAAAAATAATATCTGGTTTTAAACTAATATGTAAATCTTTCATAAAATTTCAAAAATAATTTTTAGAAAAAATCTTTTAACCTATCTGATTCTTTTGATTTTCTAATTTTTTCGTGAGCTTTTGCCTCAATTTGCCTAATTCTTTCCCGAGTTACCCCAAATTCAGATCCAACTTCTTCTAAAGTATGAAAAACTCCGTCAATGAGCCCGTGTCTCATTTCTAAGATTCTTTTTTCTTTTTCTGAAAGTGATTCTAAAACTTTTAAAATTTCTTCTCGTAATAGTCTGTTTGTAGCGTCTGACTCTGGGCTTGAAACCATATCTCCGTTTGACATTTCATCAGAGATAAAATCAGATAAAACTGTTTTTCCGTCTTCTCCATCTCCTCCGATTGGAGTTTCTAAAGAAACTATACTTTGATCTATCTGCATAATATTGTGAACTTTGTTTAAATCAAGCTCCATTTCTATAGAAATTTCTTCAGGCATTGGATGTCGGCCTAAATCTTGAGTTAGTCTTCTTAAAACTTGTTTATATTTTGTGATAGTTTCCACCATGTGCACAGGAACACGAATAGTTTTTGACTGGTCAGCCAAAGCTCTTGTTACTGCTTGCCTTATCCACCAAGTTGCGTAGGTTGAAAATTTATAACCTTTGGTAAAATCAAATTTTTCAATAGCTTTATAAAGCCCTATATTTCCTTCTTGGATTAAATCTAAAAGCTGCAAATCAGACCTATTTACATATTTTTTTGCGATAGAAACAACAAGTCTTAAATTTGCCTGAGCTAAAGCTTGTTTGGCAAGCTCGTCTCCTTTTAAAATTCTTTTTGCCAATTTTACTTCAACCTCGTTATTAATTAAGCTATGTTTCCCAATTTCTTTTAGATAAATTTGTATCGAATCATGTTTTTTATCTTTTTTTGAAATAGACGATAAAAGATCATTTTCTTCTGTATCAAAAATTTCATCTCCTAAAAAACCATCATTTAAAAAATCATTCATTTGTTTTTCAGACATTTTTTTTTCCGTTTTTTTCTCTGAAATTTTTTCTTTTTTATTTAGAACTTTTTTTGTTTTTTTAACTAATTTTTTTTTTAGTTTTTTCTCCGTTTTTTTTTTAATCTTAGTGTTTTTCTTTAAAGCTAGTTTTTTTATTTTCTTGGCAGGTTTAATAACTGTTTTTTTATTAACAGTTTTTTTAACTTTTTTCGTTTTTTCCATTTTTTTCAAAACCTTTTTAGAAGAAACTTTTTTTTCGTCTTTTTTAATTGCCATATTTTTTTAAATATTTTTATATAAATCGTTTATCTTTTTTTTAATCTTCTCTAGAAGATTTAAATCTTTGGAAAGTTCCGCTTGTTTTAATTTTCTCTGAAGATTTTCAAATTCTTCTTTTTTTAAAAACTCTGAAAGTCTTAAAAAAAGTTCATTAACTTCTTTTTCTAAAACTTTTTTATCTGTATCTAAATATAATATCTCCATGTCGAAAGAAATTTTATCTAAATCTTTTTTTTCTAACTTGTCAGAAAAATTTTTCACTTCAATATTTTCAATTATTTTTTCAAGATCATTTTCATTTATTTTAAAATCATCTTTTCTGGCAATATTTTTTTGCCAAAAATAAATACCAATAAGCTGTTTTAAAATTTTTTCTTTTACGGGCTCTATTATACCTTTCTCTGTTTTTTTTTCAATGTTTTGGTTCTCATTTTTCTCTTGAAATTTTTTCCTAAAATTTGTTTTCTTTTTTTCTTCTTCAAAATTTTCTTTATAAATATTTAAACTTTTTAAAATAGATTCATTGCCAATCTCAAAATTTTTAGCTATAGAATTTATATAAACTTCTCTTTCCATTGGATTTTTAACATTAAAAATAAGGGGAATTATTTTTTCTTCCAGTAATTTTATTTTCTCGTGTAGGGAAATATTTTTTTTGATTATTCTATTTGTGTAAAAATTAATAATATCCAAAGAATCTTTAATAATTTTTTTATAATCTTCTGGATCTTTTAAAATAACGTCTGCTGGATCTTTTTTTTCTGGAAAATCAGCCACCTTAACATTAAACCCCAAAGAAAGCGCTTTAACTGCTCCGCGATAAGATGCTTCCTCCCCCGCATCATCTCCGTCATAACAAAAAACTATTTTATCTGAAATTGGTAAAATTTTTTTTAAATGCCCTTCGGTTAGCGATGTCCCTGAGCTTGCAACAGAGTTTGAATAACCAATTTTATGAGACATTAAAAGATCCATCTGACCTTCGACAACAATTGTAAAACCAAATTCTCTAATTTTAAATTTTGCAAAATTGAAACCAAATAAAATTTCTGATTTATTAAAAAAAATAGTTTCTGGAGAATTTAAATATTTTGCAATATCTTTTTTTCCAGAAAAATCTCTTCCGGAAAAAGCCACAACTTTTCCGTTAACATCAAAAATTGGAAAAATAATTCTATTTCTAAAGCGATCGTAAATTTTTCCTCCTTCTACTTTTTTTATAATTCCTGCTTTTTCTAAAATTTCTTCTGAGTAACTTTTATTTTTTAAATATAAAAAAGTTTCATTCCAAGAATCTTTTGCATAACCTACTTTAAATTGTTTAACAAGCTTTTCATCAAGCCCTCTTTTTTTCAAGTAATTTTTTACTTCAGAATTTTTTAATAAATTTTTTTGCCAAAAAATTGTCAAATCTTCCAAACAATCCAAAATTTTATTATTTTTTTTTCCACTTTCTGAAAAATTTTTCTTTTCTAAAACAACTCCAGCTTTTTGAGCAAGTTTTTCCAAAGTTTCTGGAAAACTTAATCCTTCATATTCTCCAACAAAATTAAAAATATCTCCAGATTTTCCGCAACCAAAACATTTATAAATTCCTCTTTGCGGTGAAACATAAAAAGATGGAGATTTGTCTGCATGAAAAGGGCATTTTGCTCTAAGTGAAGATCCTGCTTTTTCTAATTTCAAATATCCAGAAATTACGTCATCAATGGAAAGTCTAGATTTTACATTTTCTACATTAGAATCTAACATTTTTCTATTATACCAAAATTGGCTTTATACAAAAAAGAAAATGTGAATTATGGTATTTTATTAAATTTTTTAATGAAGATTAAAATTTTGATTATTAATATCTTTATTTCCTCCTCCGCCTCCTGAATTATTATTAATAACACAAGCTTTTTCTTCTGCCGGCTTACTTCCTAAATGGCTTGCTTTACTACAACTCCAATCTCCTAAAGTATTTCCGCTTGAATTTTTACAAATAACATTTCTTGTTTGTTTAGAACTTGAGCAAGTTCCCCAATTTCCAATACTCCAATACAAATCTGATCGCATGTTTTTTGCGTGATCCCACCCGTTACACGTAGCTGATGATCCTCCATTTTCTCCAGCACATTTCCAGACTTCCGTATAATTCCAATCGGTTACATTTTTAAAATCTCCAAATGAACAAGAGTTTACAGAACTTCCACATTTTCCATTCACTGGTGTAGCTGTAGGTTCAACTGGAGCTGGATCTGAGACATTGTTATTGTTGGTGTTGGTGTTGATGTTGGTATTTCCTGTTGGACAAGTTGCTGGTTTTTTACCTAAATGATCTGCGTTGTTGCAACTCCAATCACCCATTTCATCTCCGTCTGAATTTTTACAAGTAACTTTTGATCCTGAACATCCCCAATATAAATCTGAACGCATAACTCCAGCATCAAAATAACCATCACATTGTATTTCCTGATCTTCTTCTACACACGACCATGACTGTGCATACTTATAGTTAGTTTCATTTTTAAATTTACCTACCTCACAAGAATTTAAAGAAGTTCCACAAACAGGATCAACAGAATTTGTTAGCTGACAAGTTTCATGAGTAGCTCTTCCAGAAAGAACACCATTATTACAAGTTCTTTTTTCTGTGCCGCATGTGTTACTAGAAGCCCTTTCATAAAAATCAAAAGATTCTCCATCTTTTACAATTTTCCCGTCACTAATATCTCCAATTACACAATTACAAAGCCAGTTTGAACCGCTCCATCCTAAAGCTCCATTACAATTTCCTGGTTTATTAACTTTGTCAGAATCTATACTATTTAAGGCTGATTTTAAGCTTGAAGATTCTATTGTTTTACCTTTACTAAATGAAGAAGTATTTAAAGCAGAAAAAGCACTTCCTGAAAAACTAAAAATTATTATAAAAAATATGATAAATTTTTTCATTTGTAAATATAATTAATATTTAAATTATATACAATAAAAATAAAAAAACAAAATTTTAAAATTAAATATTTTTTTATTTATTAAAATAATTAAATTTTTTTTAAATTATTTTTATTTAAAAATAAAAAACTATGTTTAAGAAAAACATAGTTTTTAAAATTAATTTTTAAAATTAACGTAATTGCCCGTTAGAATTAATATTCGATTCTAAAAGGTCTATATTTTTATCAAAATTATTTTCAGGCTCTCCTGAACAAGTCATAGAAAGGCTCATATAACAAATATGTCCTGGTGTACACGCATCGTCAGATTCTGAAGCTGAAACTATTTTTCCATAACAGCTATTTCCTGATTTATAAATTGAAAACTCTGGATTATTTTTTTCTTTTGCATTCGATACCGAAACACTATCACAAGAAATTAAAGTTCCTGAGCTACAGCTAGCAAGGTCGGACTTCTCTCCTACGGTGTCTGAGTTTTTTCTTTTTCCAGAAGAAGAAGTTTTGTAAGTAGTCTTTCTGTGTGTTTCTTTATGTGTCGTTTCTGATCCAGAATCTGGATTTGGAGAATTAGAATCATCTGCTGGAATTGGAGCTCTTGCAACTAGTGTAGAATTTATGCATCCCCAATTACTTCCGTTCCAAGTTAAGGCTCCCTCACATTTTGGAGGTGTTTTTACTTTTGTATTATTTAAATGGTTTAAATTAGAAATTAATTTACTTGAAGAAAAAGATGACCCCGAAGAAATCCAAGAAACATCCCAACCTGAATTATTAGAAAAAGATAAACTTGAAAAACCTAGAAAACCTAGAAATAAAATAAATAATGTTAAGAAAAATATTTTCATAAAATTTTAAATATTTTTATATTATATATTTTTAAAAAAGAAAAACAAATTTTTTTAAAAATTTGTTTTAAAATTTTTTAAAAAAAAATTTTAAACAAAAAAAAATACTTTATTCCGGCGCCTGCCTACTCTCCCGCAAGGCAGTACCATCGGCTCTAGAGGTCTTAACTTCTGTGTTCGGAATGGAAACAGGTGTTACCCCTCCGACAAAGCACCAGAATAAAATATTTTTAATAACCTTAAAAATTAAATAGTCTTTTCAAAAACAGGAATTAACTTTCTGTAAAATAAAATACAAAATTATATCCTTAAAATTTCCTAATGAAAATTTCATTTAGCGAATTAGTACTTCTCAGCTAAACACATTGCTGTGCTTACACTTAAAGCCTATCAACCTAATCATCTCTTAGGGGCTAAAAAAATTCCTAATCTTGAAGTTGGCTTCCTTCTTAGATGCTTTCAGAAGTTATCCATTCCCGACATAGCTACCCAGCAGTGCTCTTGGCAGAACAGCTGGTACACCAGAGGTCAGTCCACCCCGGTCCTCTCGTACTAGGGGCAGATCTTCTCAAGAATTGGCGCCTGCACCGGATAATAACCAACCTGTCTCACGCATACCTTATCACTTGTTACCAAGTGTATAGGACTATAACTTACAAAATATTATATATTAAAACATATAAAAAATATGAAATATTAAATTTTTGCTGTAACGATTAGTCTCTACGGGTAATTATGGATTTTATTAAAAAAATTCATAACCTTCCCTCGGAATTGTCCAAAAAAATTGGATTTCTCCGATATTAGTTACATTTTTTCTTAGCAAAAAAGCTAAGACCGCCGTGATATGGCTATTATTTTGACGAAAAGACTGTTTTTAAAAATTACTTTTTAAAAAGAAATAAGGTTTCGATAACATCAATGAGGTTTAGATTATTTGCAGAAAAATTTTTTAAAAAATTTTTCTGCAAAACGGTCTAAACCCAGCTCGCGTACCCTTTTAATTGGCGAACAGCCAAACCCTTGGGACCTTCTTCAGCCCCAGGATAGGATGAGCCGACATCGAGGTGCCGAACATCGCCGTCGCTATGGACGCTTAGGCGATACCAGCCTGTTATCCCCAGGGTAACTTTTATCCGTTGAGCTAACCCAGCATCTAATGCCGAGGTCAGGATCACTATGTTCTGCTTTCGCATCTGCTTGGAATGTACTCCTCGCAGTTAAGCTAGTTTATGCCATTACACTATCGGCACGGTTTCCATTCGCGCCTAACTAACCTTTAAACTCCTCCGTTACTTTTTGGGAGGATAGCGCCCCACTAAAACTACCCGCCAGATACTGTCTCCGAAAGTTTTTACCTTTCAGATTAGGATATAGGCGACAAAAGGGTGGTATCTCACTGTCGACTCAAAATAAACCGAAATTTATTCATCAAAGTCTCCCACCTATGCTGCGCAGTTGCTACATATACCCAATACCAAGCTATAGTAAAGCTCCTGGGGTCTTTTCGTCCTGGTGCAGGTAACCGGCGTCTTCACCGGTATTGCATTTTCACCGAGCTATTCCCCGAGACAGTGCCCCACTCGTTACGCCATTCGTGCACGTCTGAACTTACCAGACAAGGAATTTCGCTACCTTAGGACCGTTATAGTTACGGCCGACATTCACCGGGGCTTATATCGGTCAGCATAACGATTAAAAATCATTATACCGCCAATATTTAACCTTCCGGCATTGGTCAGGCGTCACCCCCTATACATTGAGTTACCTCTTCGCAGGGAGCTGTGTTTTTGATAAACAGTCGGCAGGGCTTCTTTAGCTGCGGCCCAAACTATACAAGTATAGCCCGGGCAGATCTTATCCCGAAGTTACGATCGCTTTTTTGCCGAGTTCCTTGGGGAATACTCACTCGCCAGCCTTAGTCTTCTCGACTCGACCACCTGTGTTGGTTTGGGGTACGGATTCCTTAAGTTTAACCTTAGAAGTTTTTCTTGGAGGGCTCTTCTTCATAATTTCATCTTTCGTAAAAAATGATTTATTCATATTTCGACTTTATATGATACCCGGATTTTCCTAAGTATCAAGTCTTAAATATAAAAACATTAATCCAATAAAATGCTATGAATTGTTTCCCCCGTCACTCCATCGAAAAATAAGGAAGTTACGGAATATTAAACGTATGTCCATCGCCTGCAGCTTTCGCTATCGGCTTAGGCCCGACTAACCCTTTTCTGACAATCATTGAAAAGGAAACCTTGGTCTTCCGGCCGGAAGGGCTCTCACCTTCCTTGTGGTTACTCGTGCGGGCATTCTCACTTCCATATGCTCCACCATGGCTTACGCCTTTGGCTTCAGTGCAATATGGAACGCTCTCCTACCACGCCATAAAATATAAAAATAATATGACATCCTAATCTTCGGTATTAAACTTGAGCCCCGATCATTTGCGGCGCTAAATCTCTAAATCAGTGAGCTGTTACGCTATCTTTAAAGGATGGCTGCTTCTAAGCCAACCTCCTGACTGTTTGAGAAATAAAACCACCTTAAGTGCACTTAGTTTAAATTTAGGGACCTTAGATTTAGGTCTGGGCTGTTTCCCTTTTGGCCGCAGGAGCTTCGCCCCCTGAGCCTAACTGCCAAGCTATTAACTATCCGGTATTCGGAGTTTGATAAAAAAGGTGAGGTTTCCCCCTATCCTTTTTTTCCAGTGCTCTACCCCCGGAAGGAACGCTTGACGCTAACCCTAAAGCTATTTCGGAGAGAACCAGCTATTACTGAGTTCGTTTAGCTTTTCACTCCTTACCACAGATCATCCGATGATTTTGCCAGTCAACCGGTTCGGTCCTCCCACTATCTCTCGAAAGTGTTCAACCTGTCCATGGTAAGCTCACCCAGCTTCGGGTCCTATCCATACGATAATTTTTGCACTATTAATACTCGCTTTCGCTGTGCCTTCTCTACATAGTAGATTAAGCTATAAACCGTATAGACAGACTCGCCCGCTCATTCTTCAATAGGCACGCAGTAGAGGTGCAAGCACCTCGTCTACTCCTTGTAAACATATGGTTTCAGAACTATTTCACTCCCCTTTCGGGGTACTTTTCACCTTTCCCTCACGGTACTTGTTCACTATCGATCTCTAAGAATATTTAGCCTTGGCAGTTAGTCCTGCCAGATTCACCCGAGCTATTGATGTCTCGGGTTACTCAGGAGAATAAACAACAGAGTTATTTTGTTTTCAAGTACGGGGCTATCACCCTCTGGGGCGCATCTTTCCAGATGCTTCCTTTAACAAAATAATTTTTGACTCTGCTCTAATTAAATAGAGGTTTAATTCCTACAACCCCACAAAAATAAAATTTCTGTGGTTTGGGCTTCTTCGCTTTCGCTCGCCGCTACTTACGAAATACTTGATTTAGTTTCTGTTCCTCCGGGTACTGAGATGTTTCACTTCCCCGGGTACGCTCATTTTCTCACTTATGTAGAAAATGTTATAAAGGTTTGCTTTATAGAGTTTCCTCATTCGGAAATCTCGGGTTAAGTCTGTTAGACAACTACCCCGAGCTTATCGCAGTCTGACCACGTCCTTCTTCGCTTCTTAGAGTCAAGGCATCCTCCATATGCTCTTAAATTGAAACTTTCATTAGAAAATTTCAAAGATATAATTTTTACTTTTTAAATTTTAAAAAAATTTAAAAAGTAATTTTCTGGGTCGGTTTTTATGAGTTTTAAAAACCTAGATTTTTTTCTAAAAAAAATCTTAAAAACACGAGTTTGTTTGTTTGTTTGAGTTTGTATTCGTTCAGTAAAAATTTAATTTTACCTGCTTTTGTTTCCCTAAAAAAATTTAAAAAATTTTTCTAGAGATTGAAAAGACTATTTAATTTTCAAAGTTCAAACCTGCTTTTTATTTTTTAAACTACAAAATAAAAAAAATAAAAAAAACAAGTGGAAGCCATTATATTTATTTAGAAGACAAAGTCAATATTTTTTTATAAAAAAATTTGATAACTTGTTATTAAAATTTTTTGGCGGATTTGCCTTCGGTAAATCCGCCAAAAAAAATTTTATAAAATAAAAAATTAATAAAAAACACTCACAGGTGTGAGTGTTTTGGCGGGCCCTTGCGGGGCCCGCTAAAAGAACATTATATTTTTTTTATTATTTTTTTTTTCTCTTGGCAAGACAACTCTCAATTGCATGAGGGATGAAAAATATTCCCAAAGGAAGTTGCTCAAAAAAACCCCAGAAAGTTAATTTACCATCTTTTTCCTTGGCGGCGAAGGCGGCGGCGAGGGCGGATAAGACGGCGAAGATGACGGCGAAGATGGTGGATTTGGCGAGGGCGACGTAGGCGGCGACGGAGGCGGCGAAGGCGGCGGCGAGGGCGGATAAGACGGTGTATTTGGTGGAGCTGGTGGAGTTGGAGAAGTGGGTGCCGAGGAAGGTGCCGAAGACGAGGCCGGAGTAGAAGATGTAGTTTAAGCTAGATTCTAGGCTTCCTGTAGCCAAAAAAGTTATTCCTCCAGCTAACACTTGTATTGCAAAAATTTTAAATACTGGTTGTTCTGTCAGCCTTTTTTCTTGTCTAACGTTTTCCATTTTTTTTCTCCTTTCAAAGAAAATTTTATTTTACCTTGAGAACTATTTCTCAAGGTAACTGATATTAACATAAATTTATTTAAAAGTCAATAAAATATCTGGGGGGTTTTAGTGGATTTTGCCGGAGGCAAAATCCACCAAAAAATTTTAAAATTGAAAAAAAAAATTTTAAAATTTGAGGGCGGAAAAAGCGAAGCTTTTTCCGCCATTTTATTTTCCAATGTTTATTTATTATTTTTTAAAAAAATTTAAAAATTTCCAAACTTTTAAAAATTTATTTTAACTTCTCTGTTAAATAATTTTCTAACTCTGAAATTTTTATTCTTTCTTGTTTCATTGAATCTCGATCTCGAACTGTGACATCTTGATTTTCTTTTGAATCGTAATCGTAAGTTAAACAATATGGAGTTCCCACTTCATCTGCCCTTCTGTACCTTTTTCCGATTGATCCAGTTTCGTCAAAACTGCAAACAAAATTTTCTGAAAGTTTTTGAAAAATTTTAAAAGCTTCTTCTTTTAGGCCATCTTTTTTCATTAATGGTAAAACTGCAATTTTTGTGGGCGCTAAAAAAACTGGTAAAGAAAGAACTCTTCTTTTTTCTCCGTCTTCCAAAATTTCTTCTCTGTAAAATTCGCAAATAACAGCTAGAAAAACTCTTCCGAGCCCCATTGAGGTTTCAATTATCCAAGGTAAAAATTTTTCTCCGTCGTTGTTGTAATTTAAATCTTTGCCAGAATTTTTTTGATGAACTGATAAATCATAATCTGTTCTGTCATGAATTCCTTCAATTTCTTCAAAACCAAAATCTGGAAAATTGTATTCAATATCTGTAGCTTCTGCAGCGTAGAAAACTAAATTTTGATGATCTTTAAATTTTAGATTTTTTTCACTCAAGCCAAGTTTTTTGTACCAAGAAAATCTTTCTTCTTTTGTTTTTTTGAAGTTTTCAACATTTTCGTTTGGAGCAATAAAAAACTGAGTGTCGGCCTGCTCGAACTCTCTTGTTCTAAAAAGAAAATTTCTTGGGGAAATTTCATTTCTAAAAGCTTTTCCGATTTGTGAAATTCCAAAAGGAATTTTTGGAGAAAAAGATTGAACTATGTTTTTATAATTTAAATAAATTCCTTGAGAAGCTTCCCCTGGAAGATAAACTGGCGAAGAAGACTTTTCTGTAAAATCTCCTAAATTTGATTTTACCAGAAGATTAAAAGCTTTTGCCTTTGAAAAATTTTTTTCTCCGCATTTTGGGCATTTTATTTTTTCTTTGTTTTTTTCAAAAAGAGAATTTATTTCAGACTCAGGCATTTTTTCGTCTGCCTCTTCTCCGATTTTTTCCAGCTCTTTGTCTACTCTGATTCTTGTATTACAATTTTTGCATTCTGCCATTGGATCTGAAAAACCTTCTGTGTGCCCTGAGGCTTCCCAAACTTTTGGATTTTTAAAAATGGCTGAATCGATTCCATAAAAATTATTTTTTTTGTAAACATTTTCTCTCCACCAAAAATCTTTAATATTTTTTAAAAGCTCCACTCCGTTTGGGCCGTAATCGTAGCAGCCTGAAATTCCATCATAAATTTCTGAGCTTCTGTAAACAAAACCTTTTTCCTTACAAAAAGAAATAATTTCTTCCATTTTCTTATCTTCATTTTTTAACATTTTTAAATTATAACAAAAAAATAAATCAGAGACTAAATTTTGGAGAAAAAAAATGATGCAAAGCATCATTTTTTTTCTCCAAAATTTAGTCTCTGATTTTATTTAAAATTCAAAAGTTTTGCAATCCAAAAACCAATAGCGGTTAATAAAAAAACTGGAACTATTCCATATAAAATAATACCTAAAATTCCTAGAAGTCCTCCCATTATTAATCCATAATAAGAAACAGGAACTGATAAAACAAAGAAAACCCAAACAAAATATTTTTTAAATTTAGTGTCTGATTTTTGTGATAAAAACCCTGCAAAGAAAAAATTAATAAAAGGAACAATAATAAAAATAAGGTCAATCCATCTAAAGTCTATGTTTCCGAAGTTGAAGTAGAAAACAAGATTTACAACAACATAAAATAAAACTCCATAAACTACTGAATTTATAAGATTTCTTTTTAAATTTGTATTCATAAAAATATAATTATATTAATAATAATTTTATATTAACACAATTTCTAAAATTTTTTTGCTATAATTTTTTTATGATAATTTTTATTACAGGAAAAGATCAAAAAAAAAGAATTGAAAAAAAAGATGTTGTCATTTCTGATCTAAAAGAAAAAAAGCCAGACGCTCAATTTTTCTCTTACGATAAATTTAATTTAGATATTGAAATATTAAAATCAGAAATTTTTCAAACTGGGCTTTTTGAAAAAAAAAGTATTTTTTCTCTTTCGGGAATTTTGGAAGAAAAAGTTTTTTCTGATTTTGTTTTTAAAAATTTAGAGCAGTTGGAAAAATCAGAAAATGCTTTTATTTTAGATGAAGAAAAAATTGATAAAAGAAATTTAGATAAAATAAAAAAAATAACAAAAAGGATTTTTGAGTTTGAAGAAAAAAATTTTAAAAAAGATTTTAATGTTTTTTCTTTAACTGATTTAATGCTTTCAAAAAATAAAAAAAAATTATGGCTTGAATTTCATAAGGCTAAAATACAAAACATCGAAGATGAAAATATTTATGGAGTTTTTTTGTGGCAGTTAAAAAATATTTTACTTGTTTTAAATGAAGATAGTTCAACCTTAAAACCTTTTATTATTTCAAAAATTAAAAATAATTTAAAAAATTGGCAAAAAAAAGAAGTGGAAGAAAAATATTTTGAGCTTTTAAATGATTATCATAAAGTGAGACTGGGAGAAAAAGATTTAAATATTGTTTTAGAAAAATTTATTTTAAATCTTTAGTTTTGCAAAATTTTAAAAATTTGGATTTTGCTACGCAAAATCCAAACTTGAAAAAAATTATTTTTTTGATAAAATTTCAAAATTATAAATATCCGTCTGTAGCTTTGGTTGGTAGAGCAAAAGCCTAATTAAGACGATTGTAGCTGACGGTCAGACCGTCATAAAATAATAATGAAATTTAAAAAATAAATATCCGTCTGTAGCTCAGTTGGTAGAGCAGCAGCCTTTTAAGCTGACGGTCGAAGGTTCGAATCCTTCCAGACGGACAAAGACTTTAGAAAATTTTTAAAATTTTTGTGGGCGCCCTTCGGGCGCCCACACTCATTTTAAAATTTTTCTCTAAAAATCTAAAAAATAAAAATAGTAAAAAAAGCGCATCCCCCAGTGCGCTTTTTAAAAATACGACCTGCTAAGTAGCAGGAAGATATTTTCACCTCCTTTCTTATTAATCTTGATTAGAAGCTTTAATGTTCTCCAAGGCTTGTTCTCTTGCTCTACGGCCTCCACCTCTGATATTAGTAACGTTTCCTATCTCAATATCTGAGAGGTTTTTTGTATCTTTGGCGGACAATCTTCTTTCCTGACCGTAAAGAAGACCAATTTCTGTATCTATATCTGCTGCTGCTGCTGCTGCTGCTGCTGCTGCTGCTTGGTATGTCATTTTTTCCTCCTGCTTTGTCCTTAAGAAACTTTGGGGACACCTTATCCTTAAAAAAAACTTTAAGGATTTCTAAATAATATTATAAGGATGTGGAAAAATTATGCAAGTTTTTTTTTGAAAAAATTTGGAGGGTGGTGCTGGGCGCCCAAAGGGCGCCCACAAAAATTTAAAAATTTTAAGAAATTGAGAAAATAAAAATTAAAAAAATTGGGGGCAAAAATTTAAAAACTTCGTTTTTAAATTTTTGCCCCCAATTTTTTGGATTTTAAAATTTTTATTTTTCTATTTTTAATTTTTCCAATAATTCCAAATATTCTTTTCCTTCTATTTTTCTAAAAGCTCCTTCTTTTAAATTTCCCAATTTAATATTCATAAAACGAATTCTTTTCAATTTTTGTACTTGCAAACCTAAAGCTGCACACATTCTCCTAATTTGATGTTTTTTACCTTCTGTTAAAATAACATTAAAAGCTCTTGGAAAAATTTTTTTAATTTTTGCAGGCCGCGTTTTGTACCCTTCAATATTTACCCCGCTTTCCATTTTTTTTATAAAATTTTTATCAACTCTTTTATCTGTTTCAACTTCATATTCTTTTTGATGAGAAAATTTTGGATTTAGCATTTTGTCAAAAAGTTTTCCATCGTTTGACAAAAGCAAAAGTCCTTCCGACGCTCTGTCTAATCTGCCAATTGGTGAGAGTTTTTCTGAAAAAGGCAGAAAATCATTTGGCTCTTTTTGATCATTTTCTGGATTATGAGAAACAACTCCAACAGGTTTATAAAAAGCAATTAAAATTTTTCCTTGTAATTTTTTTTTGGCTTTTTCGTTTAAAACAACTTCGTCAGTTTTTTGAAGTTTTTGGCCCAAAACTGCTTTTTTGCCATTTACCAAAATAAAGCCTTTTTCTATAAACCTATCTGCTTCTCTTCTTGAGCAAATATTTTTTAAATATAAATATCTATTTATTCTAATTGGGAAATCTATTTTCATCAAAATATTTTAGCACATTAGATTTCTAAAAAAATAAAAACAAAAACTGCTATAATATTTATATGTCGCAAAATATTCAAGAATTAAAAAAAGAATTTTTACAATATTTAGAAATTGAAAAAGGAAGGTCTTTAAAAACTATTGAAAATTATGAAAGATATTTAGATAGATTTTTTAAATCTCAAAAAATCGAAAACTCTGTAGAAATAGACAAAAATTCAACAAGGCAGTTTCGCCTTTTTATTGCTCGGCAAGGGGGTGAAAAAGGAAATTCTTTAAAAAAAAATACTCAAAATTATCATATGATAGCTTTGCGTTCTTTTTTAAAATATCTTTCAAAAAATGATATAAAATCTTTAGCTCCTGAAAAAATTGAGCTAGCTAAAACCCCTCAAAGAGAACTAGAGCTTGTAAACAAAACAGAATTTCGAAGGCTTCTTTCTTTTCCGCTTAAAAAAATTGAAGACTTTCGAGATTTAGCAATTTTAGAGCTTTTGTATTCGACTGGGCTTCGTGTTTCTGAGCTGTGTTCTTTAAAATCTGATTTAGATTTAGACCAAGATGAATTTTCAATCAGAGGAAAAGGTGAAAAAGTAAGAATTGTTTTTCTTTCAGATGATGCAAAAAAAACTATTAAAAATTATCAAGAAAAATTAAAAGAAGAAGGAAAATTTTTATTTCCAGAATTTTTGTTTTTAACTTCCACAGGAAAAAATATTGATCCACGAACAATTCAAAGAATTTTAAAAAAAAGAGGGGCTCAGGCGGGAATTTTTAAAAAATTAACCCCCCATACAATTAGACATTTTTATGCAACCGAGCTTTTGCAAAATGGAGCTGACATAAGATCTGTTCAAATGATGCTCGGCCACGCTTCAATAAACACCACGCAAATTTATACAAATTTATCAGACAGGTTTTTAAAAGAAGTTCATAAAAAATTTCATAAAAAATAATTTAAAGTATTTTTAGGGAAAATTTTGGGTGTGAAAAAATGGCCCCGAAGGGGCCATTTTTTCACACCCAAAATTTTCTATTTTAAATATTTTTTTAAAGTAAAAAGCCAATCTTCATCCACATTTCCCTCTCCGGCTTGTTTTTCTTTTTGAGCTAAAAGCCATTCTAAATAACCTTTGTCTTCTTTTAAAATTTCTTCCACCGATTTTCCAGTATATTTTCCAAAAGAAATTTTTTTAATTAAAATTGGATTTTTAGAAATTTCCATCATCTCTTCTAAAATTTCTCCTTCGGCCAAACCTTCTTTTTTTCTTTTCTCAAATAATCTCATAAAAAGTTTTTCTAAAACCAAAATATCTCCCAAAGCGTCGTGAGCTTGCGCTCCTTTCACATCCAAATTCATTTCATATCGCAAATATTGCATACTATATTTTTTAAAATACCCTTCTTTGTCATAAACCTGTGCAACTTTTAAAGTATCTATAAAATTTGAAATTTCTAAATTTTCTTTTTTAAGCATATCAATATCAAACCTTGCATTATGAGCCACTAAAATATTTTCTGGTAAAATTTTTTGTAAATTTTCGGCCATTTTGGAATTTTCAAAAACCTCACAATCTTTAACCTGATCGTTTGTAATATGGGAAATAGCTGATGCTTCAGCTTTTATTGGAAGTGGTGGTTTGAAAAAATTGTTATTTTCTTTACCATCAAAAATATATGCCACTTGGCAAAGCCTGTCTTCTTTTTCTACCCCTGTTGTTTCTGTGTCTAAAAAAATTAAGTTTTTTAAATTCATAAAAAAAATTATAACATATTAAAAAATACTATTTTTTAAACATATTTTCTTTTAAATTTATTTTTTCTAAATTTTTTGTTTGGATTTTTTTTCCAAAAATTTCTAACTAAAAATTTTTTTAGTTTTGCAGGAATTTTGTCGAAAAAAATACAGAAAAAAGAGCAATATCCATATTTTTTTTTATTACAAGCCCCACAAGAAAGATATAAATTATGACAAGCCTGATTTTTACAATGCACATATTTATTTGATTTATTTTTTCTGCATAAATGACAAAAAGAAATAATATCTTCAGTAACTGATTCTCCAAGCCTTTCATCAAAAACAAAATTGGTTCCCAAAAACCGAGACTTTTGAGAAGACTGGCGGATTTTTTTTCCGTATTCGATAATTCCACCTTTAATATGTTTTACATTTTCAAAACCTTTATATTTAAACCATGCTGAAGCTTTTTCGCAACGAATTCCGCCGGTGCAATAAAGTAAAACTTTTTTATCTTTTTTTTCTCCAAGTTCTTTTTCAATAGAAAAAATCTGATCACGAAAAGTATCAACATTCATTATGTGAGCGCTTTTAAAATGGCCAATTTCAGACTCGTAAGAATTTCTCATATCCACCACCAAAGAATTTTGATCATCTAAATAATTATGAATTTCATCAAGATTTTCAACGTATTCCCCAGTTTTGGAAGGATCGAAATTTTTATCTTCAATCCCGTCAGCTACAATTTTTTCTTTAACAATAATTTTTAATTTCAAAAAAGAAGAAAAATTTTTTTCTTCAAGAGCAATTTTAAAAGGAATATCTTTAAAAATTTTTATACTTTTTAAAAAATTATCAAATTTTTCAAAATTATGTTCTGGAATATTTATTTGAGCATTTATGCCTTCTTCTGCTACGTAAATTCTTCCTAAAATTCCAATTTTCTGAAAATTTTCATACAAAAAATCACGCATTTTTTTAGGATTTTCAATTTTGACATATTTATAAAAAGACAAAGTTTTTCTTGAAAAATTTTCTTTTTCCAAATTTTCCAAAAGCTCCTTTTTGCTTTTTTTATTTACTAAAATTTTTTCATTCATAAATTTAAAGAAATTATATCAGAAAAATATTATTGAAAAAAAGCTTTTTTTTGATATACTCAATTTTGCTTTTTGAAAATGCGAGTGTAGCTCAGGTGGTTAGAGCGCATCACTGATAATGATGAGGTCGTAGGTTCGAGTCCTACCATTCGCACAAAACAAAATTTAAAACTTCCATCTAATTTCTACAAAATTTTTTATTTTTCCATTTTTAATTTCAATTTTTTCTTTTCTGTAAATTTCTTCTCTTTGTTTTTTTATTTTTGGACTTGTCCAAATTCTTCCATCAGAATAAACCACTCGATGAAATGGAATTTCTATTTCTTTGCCTGTTTTTTGTGCCTTTTTGTATTCAGAAAAAAGGCAAGATGTAACAGCCATCGCTCCCATTTTTGATCCAGAAACAGCTTTTGCTAAATCTCCATAAGTTGTTACTTTTCCTTTTGGAACAAGTAGTAGGGCCTCTAAGACTTTTTCTGAAAAAGTATATTTTTTAAAATCAATTTTTTTTAACATATTAAAATTTTTTAATTTAAATTTTATTTCCAATAAAAAGATAGCTCATTTTCATTCATCCATTTTAAAAGATTGGACATTACAACAGAAACGGCTAAATTGTTTTCAGGCGGGCCATCTTCTGCCATAACGACAAAAGCATATTTTGGATTTTCATACGGGAAAAATCCAACAGCCCAAGAATTTACTTTTTCTCTATTTTTTCCAACTTCAGCCGTTCCTGATTTTGCAGCCACTTTCAAAAAAGAAAAGTTTAGTGACTGCGTCGTTCCCCTTAAAACTGTTTGTCTCATTCCTTCTTTAACAATTTGAAAATTATTTTTTGAAAAATCTAAAATTTCTGAAATATTTTCTTCTCCTTCTTTTTGTTTTAAGATTTTTGGAGAAAAAACTTTTCCTTCTGTAGCAATTGCTCCTGTGGCAACAAGCGCCTGGACTGGTGTAACCAAAGTTCCAAACTGGCCGATTGAGGTAAAATATGTGTCGGCAATTCCCCAGCCTTCGTTAAAAACTTCTCTTTTCCAAACTCGGTTTGGTACAACCCCTTCTTTTTCTGAAAAACCTTCAAGGTTTGTAATTTTTCCAAACCCAAAATCTCTATAAAAAATATCTAATTTTTCAATTCCCAAACCAGAAATATCTGAAAATCCTCCACCTAAAATGTAAAAATAAACATTAGAAGAATTTGCGATAGCATCATACATATTTACACTTCCATGATTTTTCCAATCACGAAAAATTGTAGGAAGTTCTGGGTTATATGGATTTTCAATAACAAGCTCTCCGTTTGTAAAAATTTTATCATTAGGATTTATTAAACCTTCCTCTAGTGCGCCCATTGCTACAAAAATTTTCATAATTGATCCGGGAGTAAATTCAGCAAAAGAAAACCTATTTAAAAATGGTTCACGGGGATCTGTAATATATTCTTCGATTTTTTCCCTATTTTTTCCTGAAGTTAAAACTTCTGAAGAATATTCAGGATAAGAAACAGCGCTTAAAATTTCTCCATTTTCAAGAGACATTATCATTCCAGCTCCTGCTTGAAAATCTTTTTCCTTTGAAAAATCTTCTAGAAACTGAAAAAGTTTTTCTTGAATTTTCTCATCAATAGAGAGAACTAAAGATTCTCCTTTTTCTGGAAGAACAATTGTATTTTGTGAAATTGTTTCTCCAAAAGCATCTATTTCAATAATTTTTTTTCCTAAAACCCCGTTTAACTGCTTATTAAATGATTTTTCGATTCCGCCTTTTCCTTCGTATTCCCTGCTGTAGTAAATTCCCTTTTCATCTTTTTGCGGATATGCTAAAAAACCTAAAAGATGAGAAAAGCCTTCTTTTTTAATATAGGCTCTGGCTGAAAAATCTTTTTCTAAATCTGTGTTATTCCAAATAAGTTCGGTTCCATTTCTGTCGTAAACGACACCTCTTTGTAAAAACAAAACTTCTTCTCTTATAAAATTATTTAGGCTTTTTTCTAAAAAATCATCATATTTCAAAACTTGTAAGGAAAAAGCTTTGTATGAAAAAATTAAAACTAAAAATAAAAAAAAATAAAAAGGATAGTACAAATTTTTTTCTTCCAAAGGTTTTTCAAAAACTCCCTCCATTTTTTCCTGCTCAAGACCTGAAACATTTTTTGCATCAAACAAAGCTTCTCCGGGAGAAAGATCGAAATCATATTTTTTTTTTCTTTTTCTAAAAAAATTCATTTAATAAATATATTTTTTAAAATTATATATTATAAAAAAAAGTATTACTGAAGAGACATTAAAAAAATAATTTGATAAAAAATCATATTCAAAAAAAGATAAGCCAAAAATAAAATCGTAAAAAAAGGCCCAAAAAAATATTTCAAAAAAATATTCATAATAAAAAAGTGAAAAAGTAAAAATAATAAAAATAAAATACCAAGGTAAGAAAAAAATGGATAAAAGTATGGAAATATTTAAGAGTATGCGAATAAACATTTTTTTATTTTATCACATTTTTTGCCGTGGATTTTGCCTTCGGCAAAATCCACGGCAAAAAAATATTAAAAGCTAAGCTCTAAATCTGTGCCGGAGGAGGGACTTGAACCCTCACGCATTGCTGCACACGATTTTGAGTCGTGCGTGTCTACCAATTCCACCACTCCGGCTTAAAAATAAAATACAAATTCTATCTTTTTAATTTTCCCAATTTGTCTAATCTTTTATTTTTTGCAGTTTTTTCAATTTTTCTTAAAGCTTGTTTTTTTCTAAAAAAAGAAGATAATTTTCTACTTTCAAATTTTTCCCCTTTAACTTTCGGTAAAATTCCAGATCTTTTAAACCTAGTAGAAAAATTTCTTAAAACCATTATGGCATTTTCTCCGTCTTTTTTAGTGATTTTTACATTTATCATATTGAGGAAAATTTTAACATAATTTAAAAAATAAAAAAATATTTTTTAAATTAATTTTTTAATATATTTTTGTAAATTTTTAATTTCTATCTCATTTTGAGATTTGGTTTTCATTTCTCTTAAAACAACTTTGTTTTCATTTGCTTCTTTTTGGCCAAAAATAATTGAATAATCAGCTTTGTCTTCAAGAGCATTTACTATTTGATTAGAAATTTTTTCTTCAACTATGTCATATTTCAAAGGCTGCCCAACTTTTTTAAAAACATCTAAAACTTCTAAAAATTTCAAATTAGCTGTGTAGCCTATTTTTAAAAGATGAATATTAACTTTTTTTTCTGAAAGCTTTAAAGCTTTTTTGTTTTTCTTTGTAAAATCCATTGAAAGTCCAACGGCTGAAATTTTTCTTTTTCTTGCTGTACTTTTTGCTAAATCATCATATCTTCCACCAAAAGCTAAATTTTCTTTTTCTTTTTTGTCTAAATTTCCAGTAATTTGAAAAATTGTTTTAGAAAAGATTTCTTTGTCTCCAAAAAGTGAATCGTTGATAGAATAATTTATATTTAAATTTTCTAAAAATTCAATAACCTGCTGAAAAAATTTTATATCTTCTTCTAAAAGAAAATTTATTGGTTTTGGGGCATCGTGATTAAGCTCTACAAGGTGCGGCAGTTTTGAAAGTAAAAGCTCCATTGGGTCTTTGGTAATTTTTGCAATTTCATTTTTTTTCAAAGCTAATTTATTTTTTCGATAATAAGCAGCTAATTCCTTTTTAAAAATTTTAACACTTTCTTTATCACCAATTGAATTTAAGGCTACTTCAATATTTTTATAACCCTCTTCTTCTAAAATAGAAATGGCAGTTTTTATAACAACGGCCTCAGCTAGAGCGCCTTCAAAATTTATAATATCTAAACCTATTTTATCTTTTTTTAAAGATCCAGATTTTTTTAAAAGTGGCTTATTGTAAAAAAGCATTCTTGAAGGCATGATTTTTTTTGAACCATCTTTTTTTGCATAATTTTTTATAACCTTAATTTTTTCTTCCGATAAAACATTTTCTTCTTTTCCAAAAAAAACAGTTGTTTTTATGTCTAAAAAATTAAAACCAAAACTACTTGCGATATAATCTGAGATATTTTTGATATTCTTTTTTTCTTCTTTATTGTTAACTTTCATTTTTTATTTTTTAGTCTATATTAAAATTTTTGTATTCACTTGGGCTTAAAGAAAAAGGATAAAGTCTAAAAAATGGCTCTCCTTTAAAACTTTCTTTCGAAACTGACCCAAAATACCTTGAGTCCAAACTATTTGAGCGATTGTCTCCTAAAACATAATACTCGTTTTCTTCTACTAAAATTTCTGGCTGATCTTTAAAAGAAAAATTTTCAACATAAGGCTCTTTCAATTCTTCAAAAATTCCATCGTTTGTTTTTTTAATAAAAACTTTTCCTTCTTCTATTAAAATACTTTCATTTGGAAGTCCGACGATTCTTTTTATATAATCTTTGTCAGAATTTGGAGACTGAAAAACCATAATACTTCCCCTTTCAACTTCAGAATTTTTGTGTGAAAATTTGTTTATTAAAAGATAATTTCCAGTTTCAAAAGAAGGGCTCATTGATTTTCCAATTACCATATATGGTTCCATTATAAATATTCTGATTGGTAAAATTATAATGGCTGCCAAAATGATTGTTTTGGTTATTTCAATTAAATTTTCTTTTGTGAGAAAATTTTTTATTTTTTTAAGAAACATTGCCGGAAAATTTTACCATATTTTTTGTTTTTAAGCTATAATTATTTTATGTTTATCTTTGTTGGCCTTGCAAACCCTAAAGGGGAATTTGATATGACTCCACACAATATTGGGGGTGAGGTTTTAAAAAAAATTGTTGAAAAAAATTCTAATATTTTTTCTACTTGGGAAAATAAAAAATTTTTAAAATCTCTGTCTTCTTCTGCTTTTTTATCTGGAGAAAAAATTAATTTTTTAATACCTCAAACTTTTATGAACAATTCTGGAGAAATTTTTCAAAAAATGGAAACTATTGATTTAGAAAAATTATTTGTTGTTTATGATGATATTGATCTTCCTTTTGGGCAAGTGCGAATTTCTTACTCCAGAGGAAGTGGTGGCCACAACGGAATTAAAAGTATAGAAAACTCGCTTTCGAGTAAAAATTTTACAAGAATTAGAATTGGGGTTTGCCCCACTAATTTTTTTGGAAAAATGAAAAAGCCAAACAAAACTGATTTAAATAATTATTTGGTTTACAAAAAAATGTCTAAAAAACACGAAAAGATTTTTGAGCAGAAAATTGTTTCACAGGTAGAAAAAATTATTTTTTCTTTAGTGGAAAAAGGAAGGGTTGAAACGATGAATATTTTTAATCAGAAAAATTAATATAAAAAATGAAAAAATAAAAAGGGTGGATTTTGCCTTCGGCAAAATCCGCCTTTTTTAAAACCTTTAAATTTAAAAATTTTTCTAAATCCCTTTTTTTAATTTCCTTCCTATTTCCCTTTGCTCGTCTCTTTTTTTAATTTTTTCTCTTTTATCAAATTTTTTAGCACCTCTTGCTAAAACAATTTCCATTTTTAAAAAATTATTTTTTAGAAAAATTTTTTTTGGAATTATTGCTATCCCACTTGAATTAGATTCTTTTAAAATTTCTTCAATTTCATCTTTTTTTAAAAGTATTTTTCGATCGCGATAAGAGTCGTAAGAGTCGGGAGTATTTTTTTCTTGATACGGAGGAATATAAAAATTTTTTAAAAAAAGCTCCCCTTGTTTTTCAGAAATGTAAGATCCTTCAAAAGAACCTTTTTTGTTTTTTAAAGATTTTACTTCAAAGCCAAAAAGAACCATTCCAGCAAAATAATTTTTAATTTCAAGATAATTATGTGAAAGTTTTTTATTTTTTAATAAAAATGTCATTTTTTTATTATAACAAAAATGTTTTGAGAAATTTTTATTTTTTTATTTTTATTTTTTTAAGAGGGCAAAAAGCTTCGCTTTTTGCCCTCTTAAAAAACTTGACATTAAATTTAAAAAGAATATAAATAAAACAAAATTTATTAAGTTTTAAATTTTATGAAAATTTTTTGATTTTAAATACAAAAAACTATTTTTTAAATTTTCCAATTTTTGTGTCGAAGGTGGGAATTGAACCCACGACCTCGGCGTTATGAGTGCCGCGCTCTAACCATCTGAGCTACCCCGACAAATTTTTATTTAAAATAAAATTTTTAAAATTATAACAAATTTTTTAGAAATTTTATTTGTTTTCCAAAAATCTTATTTTATTTTTTGCCGTGGATTTTGCCGAAGGCAAAATCCACACTATTTTTAATTCCAATTTAAAATTAAATTTAAAAAATTATTGCAAAACCCCTAAACTTAAATCATTAAATTTTTTATAAACACCTTTTTTTTCCAAAAGTTCTTTGTGCTTTCCTTTTTCTATAATTTCTCCGTTTTCAAAAACAAAAATTTTATCAGCTTCTCTCACCGTTGAAAGCCTGTGAGCAATAATTATTGTGGTTCTTCCTTCCATTAATTTTTTCATTGAATTTGAGATAAAAACTTCAGATTCAATATCTAAAGCGGATGTTGGCTCATCTAAAATTAAAATCTTGGGGTTTCTCAAAATTGCTCTTGCAATAACCACTCTTTGTTTTTGCCCTCCGGAAAGTTTAATTCCCCTGTTTCCAACAATTTGTTTATAGCCTTTCGGAAACTTTTTTATAAACTCATGGGCTCCGGCAAGCTTTGAAGCTTCTTCTATTTCTTTTTTTGTAGCTTTTTTATTTCCATAAGAAATATTGTCAGAAACACTGCTGTTAAAAAGAGAAATATCTTGAGAAACATAAGCTATTTTTGATCGTAAATCTGTGAGTTGAATTTTTTTTGTTTCTACACCATCGATTAAAATTTTTCCTTTTTGCGGAAAATAGAAAGCTCCAATTAAATCAACCATTGTGGTTTTTCCAGATCCAGATTTTCCCACAAAAGCCACCTTTTCTCCTTTTTTAATTTCCAACGAAACATTTTTTAAAACTTTTTCACCTTTTCCGTCAGGGTAAGAAAAAGTAACATTTTTAAAAGAAATATCTCCAGAAAAATTTTTTATCTTCTGGCTTTTTTCTGGAATATAATTTTCTGGTTTTGTGTTCATGATGCTTTCAGAATCTTTTATTTTAATTGCCGATTCTAAAAAATAACTACCCAAATTTGCAAGTCTTGTAAGAGGCCGGAACATCTGACTTAGATATATATTTATAGTAATTAAAAAATCAACTCCAATTTTCCCTTGAAAAAAAGAAAGTATTGATAGAGAAAAAACAATAAAATTTACAAAAATAAAAAGACCTCCCTTTGTTAATAAATCAGTGGCCCAAAAAAATCTTATTTTTGCCATCTCTCCGAAAAGCCCATCGAAGTCTTTTTTTATTTTTTCTTGCTCCTGCTTTTCTGCTGAATTTTTCTTAAGATCAAATATATTTAAAAGGTTTTCAGAATAATCTTCGTCGGCTTTTTTTTCTTGTTCGTTTGACTTTTTATATAAACCTGTGATTTTGAAAGATTTTGAAAAACTAATGTAAAAGTGAAAAAAAATATAAACTAAAAGAACTAAAGAAATTGGCCAATAAAAAAAAGAAATTATGACCAAACTAATTATTAAAAATAAAAAGTTAGGTAAAAAATCAGAAAGATGATCTGCTAAAATTTCCGGAAGATTGTAATTCGATCTATTTATAACAGAGCTGTAATTTCCAAATTTTTTATTTTTATGAAAAGAAAAAGGGAGTCTTTGAATTAAAGAAAATGATTTATTTTTTCTATCTATGTAAATTTTCCCCCATAAAAAACCTCTCTTGAGATGTCTCATATAAGCTATTAATGCTTCTAAAATTTCTAAAATTATAATAATTGCAAAAAATATAAAAATATAGTAAATTTCTTTTTCTAAAAAAATATACTTCTCTAAGGTTGTGAAAGACTGGAAAAATTTTCCCCAAAAAATTGGAGAAAGAGATAAAATAATAGCTGATAACAATGACAAGAAAATTATCGGATATATTTTTTTTCTATAAAACAAAAAATATTTCCAGACTATTTTCCAGCCCTCTTTTAAATCTTTTGATTTATATTTATTATTCTTTTTTTTATTAAAAATTTTAAACATTTTTTGTAAAATTTTTTATTTTTTGCCGTGGATTTTGCGAAGCAAAATCCACACTATTTTTAATTTCAATTAAAAATTAAATTTTAATCTAAAATTAAATCTAAGATTGTTTATTTTTTAAACAATTTTCAATGGAACAACTTTTACTTCGTCTTCTTTTAAATCACTTCTTTTGATAGTCAGTTTTTCTTCTTCTTTTAAATTTTCTTTTCCTAATTCTTTCAAAAAATCTTGCAAGTCTTCTTTTTTAGAATATCCAGCAGGAATAATTGCTTTTGGTGAGAAATTTTTGGCAATGGAAACTGCTTCTTTTGAATTTAAAAAATCTCCGTCTCCTAAAGGCAAAATCAAAATATCAGTATTCGTAAATTCTTCGTAAGCTTCGTTGGAAAAATCTTCTTTGTTTAAAAGTGGTGAAAGGATTGTTAAATTTATTCCGTCAATTGCTATTGTGTAAGTCGTAGCTAAAAAATCTTCTCCTTGATATTTTGCTGAAATCCCAAAACCTTTAACAAAAATTTCTGAAACTTCGTATTCTCCGGGGCCCGAGATTTTAAAAGGAATTTTGTCTTTATAAGAAACTTCTGAAAATCCAGAAAAGTCAGGATGGGGCAGAGTTGAAATTGCAATATCTGATCCATATTTTGAAACTTTATTTTTAGATTCTTTTGAAACAGGGTTTATGGCGATAGTTTTATCACCAAAAGAAACCTTGAAAGAATATTTTTCTGTTTTTGAAATTACCATGTTGCGGAGTCTGGAATCGAACCAGATTCTGGAGGTTATGAGCCTCCCGAGATACCATTTCTCTACTCCGCGATGTTTTTAAATTTAAATTTAAATTTTGAAAAGTTTTTTGAGATTTCGGCTCATAAATATTCGCTCTGATTCCTGTCGGAGATACCATTTCACAACTTCCGCGATGTTTTTAAATTTAAATTTAAATTTTGAAAAAAACTTAAAAAAGTAAGAAAATTATAACATAAAAATTTACTTTTCTAAAAACTTAACAAAAATTAAATTATTATTGCACTTCCAAGACAAAAATTTCCATTTTTTGAATAAAAGGCAATTATTTGCCCAGATG
The DNA here is from genome assembly GCA_014237915.1 of Candidatus Paceibacter sp. Classification (GTDB taxonomy): domain Bacteria; phylum Patescibacteriota; class Minisyncoccia; order Phycocordibacterales; genus JABACC01. Next base: position 20,619 of record JABACC010000006.1, on the reverse strand, counting down.
AAACTGATGAGTGCGGTTTTTTTGCCTTGGCAAAAAAACCGCACTCATCAAAATCTAAAACAGAATAAATTTTTTCTCCGCGATAACGAATCTGGGTCAAAATCTCGTCACCCTTTTTTAAATTTTCTGAAATAAAAATTTCGTTTTTAAAATAAATTTTATCAAGATTTTTATCTATTTTTTTAAGCTCAGAAAAAGGCCCCACAATTAAAATATTTTCTTCATTGTTTTTTTCCAAAACAAAAAGTTTTTCCTGATCGGGTTTTTTAAATTTTCCAGAAATTGAAAATCCGTGCCTTTGGCCAATTGTGTAAAAAATTGCTCCTTCGTGTTCTCCAATTTTTTCTCCAGAAGAATCTAAGACATCACCTTCTTTTTTTTCTATAAATTCTTGTAAAAATTCTCTCATTTTTATTTTTCCAACAAAACAAAGACCTTGCGAATCTTTTTTATTTTCAGTAAAAAGATTAAATTTTTTCGCTTTTTTGCGAACATCTTTTTTTTCTAAATTCCCAATTGGGAAAATAATTTTGGAAAGTTGTTTTTGAGAAATTTGAGATAAAAAATAAGTTTGGTCTTTTTTTGTATCTTTTGATTTTTGTAAAAAAAATATTTCTTTTTTCTGATCGTAAATTTTTGTTGCATAATGCCCCGTGGCCACAAAATCTGCTCCTTTTTTTTCTGCAAAATCTAAAAAAGCGCCAAATTTTATATATTTATTACAAAAAACATCGGGGTTTGGAGTTTGGCCTTTTTTGTAAGTTTCCAACATATAGTCAAAAATATATTTTTTATATTCTTTTTCTAAATCAAGTTCTAAAAAAGGAATATTTAATTTAAGACATATTTTTTTTGCATCATCCCGCTCGTCTGCCCAAGAGCAATCCAAAAATTCTGGCTGATAAACTTTTATAAAAACCCCTGTCACATCAAAACTTTTTTTTTTCAAAATTGCCGCAGAAACTGAAGAGTCAACTCCTCCAGAAAGCCCCACAAAAATTTTTGTTTTTTCTCCTTTTTCATTTTTTAAGGGAGGAAAATAATTTTGATTTTTATTGAATTTAAAATTAGATAAAAAATTTTTAAACATATAAAAATTATAACAAAAAGTGCCGAAAAATGGCTTCGCCATTTTTCGGCACTTTTTCATTCTAAAATAAAAAATTATTAAAAAATCCCAGCAAAGAAATTCCAGATTTTTTGAAAAATATTTTTTTTATCTGCAGGTTTTTCTTCCACTGCTTCCCCTATTTTTTCAGGTGGATTTTCTTTTGGATTTTCAAAATCTGTCGGCCCGTCCAAAGGCTCTTTAAAATTTTCATCATCAAGAAAAACTTCACAATAAGAATCTTTTTCTACAGCACAGGCTTTTTTTGTGCAAGCAAAATTTCCTCCAATATTTTTACAAGTATTACATCCATCAAACCAAACACTACAATTTTTTGGAGCTTTTTTTTCTAAGTTTGAAGTGGTTGCTAAAGGATTTATGTCTTTATCAATCTTTTTTTCTCCGTTTTCTTCATCTGTTGTAAGACATTCAGCAGGCTCTGAAGCTGGGTAACACCCTATTTCAGTGCACTCAAAACCATTTTCTGTTTTTGTGCAAGTGTTACACCCGTCAAACCAAATACTACAATTTTCTGGAATATTGTTTGCTTCCATAAAATTTTTAGTTTCTTCTGAAATTTCCCCAAAAGATAAAAAAGGTGCCGATAATACAAGTATAAATAAAATTTTTTTCATAATAAACTTATCTTAACATTTTTCAAAAATATTCTTACTCACAAAAAATTGAATTAACTAGAAAAACAAAATATAATAAACAAAGTTTATTTAAAATTTTTTCTAAGGAGTATAGAAAATGATAAAAAAAATAGAAGATGAAAATTCTTTTTATGAATATGTGATTTACTTAATAACTAGTGGTTCGGGTAGAATAAGTTTTTCAGAAAAAAAATTAAAAAGCATAAATCTTGACAAAACAATAGAAACAAATACCCTTTTAGGTTTTGCTGTAATTTATCGAAACCTGTATTCGGATAAATTTTTTTCAGAAAATGGTGCTGATATTAACGCTTTAAATATAAAAAATTTAACTCCGCTAGATCTAGCAGTGAAATCTGGTAATTACGAGATTGTTAATTTTTTGTTTAAAAATAAAGCTGAAAGTGGTAGTGACGAACAACGCTTCAATCTTTTTGTTTATTTTTTGGAAAACGGATATTGGGAAAATGCCAAAAGTTTATCTATTGAAAATTTCTGGAAAAGACTAGATGATCTTGAAAATTCAGGAAAGTTACCAGAAAGATTAAATAACTTAAGTGTTTACAAAACTATAATTGATGGAATTGTCTTAGGTTCTTAAGAATTTAAAAAAATAAAAACCCCCTCTCGAGGGGGTTTAATTTTTAAACTCATATTTTTTATTCATACAAAAACTTTACTTTAATTTTAAAAAATATATAATTATTATTGGATTCAACCAACTATTTAGGAGAATAAAAAATGGGTACATTAGACTTAACAACTCGGATACAAATTGATGCTACAATTGAACAAATATGCAATCTGGAAGCGCGGCTAAAAAAAATAGATGCCTATAAAATATATGAAATATCAGCTTTGGAAAAATTACTAAACATACATATCAAATCATTTAGTTTAATATTTAAAGTGTGTTTACAAAACAAAATATTTAGCCCTAGGTCTGACGAAACAGGAGAAATAATGGAATCTATTATTTCTTTTGGATGTACATCCGTACTTCCAATGGTTTTAGGAAATGAAGATGATTTTCACGGAAAAGAAATACTAAGATATTCGGTATATTCCGCCAATTGTGAAAATTTTGAAATGGTTCATATTTTTTTATATTTATTTTATAAAAAAAATAAAGAAGGTATTTTTATTTTTCCTACTGATAATGGCTTAGGTGATTTTTCTTTTGAAAATAAAAGTCTTGCTTTTATAGAAAATTTGAGAAAAAACCTAGATGAGTTTTACAAAAAAATAAAAATTCCAGAAGAAACTTCTATTTTTCCTTTAGTGGATGAACTACTGAGAAAATTAGAAGAAAGTTCTGATAAGATAGAGTAGTGTTAGACTAATTCTAGCTCCCTCTCGAGGGGGTTTAATTTTTAAACTCATATTTTTTATTCATACAAAAACTTTACTTTAATTTTAAAAAATATATAATTATTATTGGATTCAATAACAGCAAAAGGAGCGAAAAAATATCACAACTTACCGTTCAAGAGTTAACCGTAAACATTAATCTCGAATTTCTGAATTCTCTAGAGCATTGTCTTAGAATTTTAGATGACATAGAAAACCTACATAGAATATTGTTGTGTAAAAAATATACTTTAAATAATTTGCATGATGTTGTTACGCTCAGAAAAGAGGTTAAGGTTATTTTTAATAGAATATTAAAAATAACAAAAAAATAATAGTCTAGAAGATAAGAAAAGAATTTCTAGCTTATTGCTCTTAGCGATAGAAGGTGGTCTTTTTGAAGAATTCATTTTAATGCAAAAAGAATTTGAGTTTGATATCTCAGGTACAGATAAGTATCTTCTAAAGGCTCTCGAAGAGAGAAATATAGAATTTATTTTTTCTTTAATTTGTTTCGTATCTGGAAATACACCCGCAGAGTTTAATTTTCACAAAATCAAACCTGTAAAAGAAAAAAGTTTTCTTTATCTCTTCTGTGGAGCCAGGGAAGAATTTCTTAAGAAGAACGCGCAAAGTTCTGATCATCTAAAGCTAGAGTATTTTAAACTCTTCTTCAATAGAATTGAGGAAAAGCTTTTTCCTAAATCTTCATCTGATGAGGAATTGGGGGAATAGTAATTTCTTCAAAACAAACCCTCTCTTTTTTAAAAAATTAAAGAGAGGGTTTTTTATTTGAAAAAATAAAAATCGGCCAATAAAGTCGATTTTTTTTATATTTTATTTTTTGCGCGGCCAAAGGGACTCGGCGCTAGTTCTAAATTCGCTACGCTTATTAAAAAATCGCTGCCCCGCCGGCTCAACTTCTTGCAATTGCTCGTCGTAAATCACCTCTTTTCGAATCCCTTAGATCTGCTGTAAAAATCAGAAAAACCAAAGCATTCGCTTTGGTTTTTCGTTTTTGCGCAATTTTGTAAGAGAACTTGGAACGATTTTTAGAGAGGAAAAAGATACTTTTATTTATAATTTTAAATAGAAAGTAAATCAGAAACCCTTTCTTTTATAATGGTTTTTAAATTTGCACTTCTTAGTTTTAATTTTTTACCATTAACATTTAAGGTTTTTTCTTCTTCTTTTGCTATAAAGACCAAAACGGGTATATATAAAAATGAACCATCTTCTTTCCTTATAAGGCCAAAAACTATACGATAACCATCACTAGTTCCTTTACTCGGGGGCTTAGTGATTTTAAACCTGTTCTTGTAAAAGAAAATATTACTAGATTCTAGGGATACTTTAGTTAAAAAATCCCCAATAGAACCGCCGTAATTATCAGGTCTTTTTATTTCGAAAATTTTACCTCTAATAATTTTAAAGTGTGCATTTATATCATCTTCGAATGATTTGAGCATCCTCAATCTTTTCTTATCTGTTTTTATAACAGAAAAACCAAAGTTATTAAAAATAATGTTATCCATAAAATCTTATCTTATATTTATATAGCCAGTATTTTTTTTAATTTTGTAATTTCACTAGTTTCTAATTTAATTGGACTAGTGTCAATTTCTGATAAATCTTTTGAAATCATCTCGTCTTCTGATCTGTATTTTACGTTACCGAAATCAAGTAGGGAGTGTATCTTCTCAGCCATTAAGTACACAGGGTCATTATGGGATAGTATAGATAATCGTTTTACAGACAACCCAGAAAAATTATCGCAAGTGTTATTGATAGAATCAATCTGTTGACTGGATAGATGTTCTATATCATAATCATTATTAACACGGTACTTTATCCCATATTGGTCTTTAATTTCAACAATAAATGCACTCTCAACTAATTCATCAAGCGCCTTTTTCCCTACTTTATAATCTGGTGTTGGACCATGAATATTCTTTAAATATTTAACTCCCGTGATGGTTTCATTATATTTTTCATAGAAATCTGCTTCAATAAAGAACAATAACTTCCATAATTTGGTTTCATACACGTCGTTGTCCCCACAAGAACTAATAGTTTTCCAGATAAGCTTTTTTAATTTATCTTTCTTACTCATATTAGTTACATTATATTAAATACAAGAACACATTTCAAGCTATTTTTTACTATTTTTTTTTATCATATTTAAATTTAATAAATAATTTATTAAATGAGCTAAAACTTAAAATGGTTTTTTAAAAATAATTCCTTTATAATACATCTATGAAACATAAAATTATAATATCAGAGGGGTATGATTATGATGATAAAATAATATTCTCTGCAACTTACGATAAACCACCAGAAGGTAATACTTTTAGTGAAACTGAGGTTCTCATTGAATCTCATGAAAGAGAAATTGTAGAAAAGAAGGTTAAGGAGATATTGTTGAATAGAGGAATCTCTGAAAGCGAAATTGAACTAGAGTATAGAGATAAATTTAATAAATATTAAATATTTTTAATTATAAATTAACAATATCTCCTTTTGAGGTTAATACTTGGTTTTTCTTTAGGTTCTTATTATTTTTTTCTTCTGGTTTTTTATTTTCCAGAAACTTAATAATTTCTACTAAATTACTCATATCAATACTCTTTAAATTATTTTTTATTTTTCTTTTTTTATTTGGAACGTTCATAAGTTCATTAAAATTTATAGGTCCATTCTCCATTTTCGCCATCTATATAGTTATATTTTTATATTATGCGCAATTTTATAAGAGAACTTGGAACGATTTTAGAGAAAAGAAAGATGTATTTATTCTAAAAATAAAAAATTATTATTTAAAATTATTTTCAAAAATATTTTTATTATCATTAAAATTTCCAAAAAAAGTTTCGAATTTTTCAATAATTTCTTTTGAAGAATTTTTTCTATTTATGCTTTTGTAAAATTCTCTGTATTTTTCTAATCCAAACTTTTCTATTAAAAATTTTGTAAAAACTCCAGCTAAAGGATAGTAGTATCCCCACTTACCTTCAATTGTTTCATTCCAAAAAAAATGAGAAAAAAAGTTTTCTATGGAGTTATTTAATTTTTCTTTATATGCTTTTTTTATAAAATCTTCTGCTGATTTTTTTTCTCCATTTTCATTTTTCCAAATACACCCACTCATATACTCAGCCAAACCTTCTTGAAAAAAGCCAGTAGCCACACCCCAACTTAAAGTTAAAAGATGAGTGTCCTCATGTTCTCCTATGGGTTTTATATTTTCTGTATAAATAATATGTATTGAAAAATCATGCCATATTGCTTGGGCAAAACCATCGTCGCCCATAAATTCAGTTTTTTCTTCTTCTGTGTTATACAAAAAATAATTTATCTTTTCTTTATGTTTTTCTAATCCAAGTTTTTCTGTAATTTTAAAATAAGCTTTTTCTTGAGTTTCTGATATTTTTAAAATATCTTTTTCTGCAACTGAATTCTTATTATAATAAAAATATAGTTGGGAGTTTGGAAAAATTCCCATTTTTTTATTTTATATTTATCTGTGTAGTTATTTAGTTTTTGTTTTAAATTCATATTGTTAAAAACATCCGTGCCTTTATTGTAGCACGACTGTTATTTTAGATTTATTATGAATAGTTAATTCTCATTAACCCTCTGTTTATTTCATCCAAAAGTTCTTTTTGACAAAATCTTACTTCAAAACCAAGAGACCCTTTAGCTATCATAGAATCCCATGGACAACCTCCTCCGCATATAGGTAAGTACTGACATTTTTCCTTTTTGCAATCGTCTGTTCTTTTAAAATGCTCAAATCTTTCATCTCTAGGATAAGACCCGGGGCTTTCCCATATATTTAGGATATCGTATTCTTTTCTGCCGACTGTTGATATACATTTTTGTATAGCTCCATTTAGTTGTAGGACTATACTATATTTTGTTCTTTTGAAATTTCTGTTTTTTCTATAAACTCAAAAAGTTCTATTAAATTAGTCATATCAATATTTTCTGTTTCCCTTTTTATATTTTTGTTTTTGTTCATAACATTCACAAATTCATTAAAACTTTAAGTCAGGCCAATCACCTTAAATAATCCCACGATGTTTTGCTTATTTTTTGATCCTAATAATAATCTTCTTCTTCTTTCCGCGAGAAAGAAGAAGAAGGCGCTTACTGGTTTGGATTTTTGCAATATGAACATTCTCATCCACTACTCTCCCATCAATTCTAATTGCACCGTTTATAATAAATTTTCTTCCTTCATTTTTACTAGTCGCAAGTCCATTTTGGACAATAACATCTAATAATGTTTCTTGGCTACCAACATTAGATATGGGAGCATACTTTTCCATTAAATCGACGTCTGAATTTGAAAGTTTATTAAGTTGATCATTCTTAAAGAGCAACTCTGTTGCCCTTACGAGTTTTTTAGCTATTACTTCTCCATGAACAAACTCTGTGACTTCATATGCAAGTACTTTTTGTGCCTTCCGCAAGTGTGGCTCGTCTTGATGCTCAGTCTCTATATTTACTATATCAGCCAGTGAAATAAATGTATATAATTTTAGATAATTAATAACGTTGCTATCGTCTACGTTTATCCAAAATTGATAAAATTGATAAAAGCTCGTTTTTGCTGGGTCAAGCCAGATAGCATTCCCCTCACTTTTACCGAATTTTTTACCGGTTGTTTTATCAATTACTAGCGGGATTGTTAGCCCATACACTTTTTCTCCTGTCTTTTTTCGAATAAAATCAATACCAGAGACAATATTTCCCCATTGATCTGATCCTCCAATCTGCAAATCACACTTTTTTTCTTTGAATAAATAATAGAAGTCATAACCTTGCATGAGTGAATATGAAAATTCTGTGTATGAAATACCGTTCTCCCCTTCAAGTCTTCTTGCGATCGAATCTCTTTTCATCATTGTGTTTACTGTGAAATATTTACCAATCTCGCGAAGGAACTCGATAGAACCAATCTTACTAAACCAGTCGTAATTATTAACAATTTTCATCTTTGATAGACCGGCGATTGCAGCTAATTGACTTGTAATGCATTCAGTTCTTTGGGCAACCTTTTCAGCACCAGAAAAGACACGTTCAGTATCTTTACCTGAAGGATCACCTATTAATCCTGTAGCTCCTCCAACAAGCAAGATGGTTTTGTGACCAGCCCTCATTAAATGTTCAGCTAAAATATACGTGACTAGATTACCAACATGAATGGAGTCAGCTGTTGGGTCAACTCCAATATAGGCTGTTCTTTTTTTTGAATCCCCCAATATCCCATCTATTGATTCTGTTGAGATCTGTGCAACAAATCCACGCTCAGTGATTTCTTTTCCTAAATTTATTATTTTATTCATTTTGTTAGTTTAGTGATGATCTATTTTACCATTTTTGTAATGAATATTTACTATAACAAAAATATCTGAATGATGAAAGTCATATAAATACCAATGATAATCAAGAATCCATTCACCTTTATTGTAATAAATAAAAGGGCATTGTAACTGGTTGGTATTTGTCTTAAACCTGGTCCCGGGAAAAATAATATTAAATCCTTGCCACGAATCAGGTATTTCTTCTTGTATTTCCAAGATCTTCGTTGCCTCATTTATTCCGAGTGTAACGCCGTGTTTTTCTGCTCGTTCTAACATCACATCCCAAGTCACGTACTCTTCATGCTTTTCTACAAACAAAAGAGGTTTGTAATCACTCAATTTATTTATAGACTTTTTATTCTCTTGGTCTGTTTGTTCCCACCCAGCCCTATTAACTTTATTCATAATTATTTAATCTTAAAATGATTAATAATCTTTTTCCTTAATTCTTTTGGGATTTTGTGTTCACTCAATATTTGACTCAATTCTTCTTTTTTTGAACCACTTGGGACCAAACAATAATTTATTATATTTATAATCTCATCCTTTTCTCTTCCTTCTAAATTTACTTGAGCCAGGCTTTTCAGGTATTGTTTTGCGAAAGGCGTCTTGTTAATTTGCCTCTCCAGAATAGACAGGCAAGAACGATGGTACAGATTTAATGCAGAATCACCTGTGACTTGCTCAATTTTATGCAACACGAACTCTGCTAACGCAGTCGCACCTCTTATTCTCTCTTGAGCATTTTTCGTAAAATCATACTCAGTAAAAGTAATCCAAGCCCAACCTATCACCGCATCAAAGTGAATATAAGGTCGGTATTCAAGCGACACCTCATTCATTATCTCATCTATAAGTATCGACACTGATTCCAAAGAATCAGTCTTCAAGTTTAATGAGTTACCTCCAGAAAGAATGATCGCTGCGATTTTTTTTTTTCTTTATGAAGAAGTATTATCTTTTTTTTTTAGCTCCTCAAGATCGATTATCCCTTCATCATTATTAGGAATTCGTATGCAATTATTTTTTCCAATACCGAGTAATACACAAGCATATTCAATTGAGTAATGTGTGTTCGATGAGGTTATAACAAATGTATTTCCAGAAAGCCCTTTGGTGACTGACTCTCTATTACATCTATTAATCCCTGCTTTGATGGCATAGAGAATGGTTGCCTTGCCTCCGAATGTAAAAACGATCCCTGCTTTTTCTTCATTCCATTTAAAAAGCTTTGCAATTTGCCGCCCAATCTGTCTTTCGTATTCTAATATATTTCCACTCACAAAATTCCACAAACAATTAGGATTATACGCACTAACAAGAGATCTCACCACGATAGTGTCCTTAAGCACCGGAGGAGTTATATTATGCATAACAAATGGACTGCTCCATTGAATAATACCCTCAAATGCATCAATGACTTCTTTCATCACTTCTTTACGCGGGCGTGGAAATAAAGGGAAAACTTTATTTTTTATACCTCCGTCGTTTTTTTTGTTCAGAGAAAGAATACTCTTTTTTATATTTAATCTCTGCTTAAAAAGCACTTCCATTTCATCTATCAATGAACCTATACCCGACCACTCCCCGACCACTAAAAAATGATTCTTAAAACTTAAAAATTTTCTCTTTTTAGATTTGTTAAACATGTAATAATATAAATTAAATTCCTTCTATGATATTTACCTGATCTTTAGGTAAGTAGTAATGTCTCTGAGGCATGTCTGACCCCATATCCCCCAATAGCCTTCTCTGTCGAAGTGTACACCGCTCTAATAAATTTTCAGACACATTAGAATAATCATAAGCACGCATAAAAGAGTGATTGTAACCATAAATAACACTTATTCGATCTTTAGTCGATCTGTTAGTTGCGGACCCATGCCATAAGGTGCTTGGGAATATTAATACGTCTCCAGCCTTCACCTTGATTTGCTTCATCTTTTTCTCTATTTCTTTTTTTGCTGGTTTATATAACTGAAAATCTTTGGTATGACTCCTAGGGACATACACAAAATTACCACCATTTTCTTCTTGAACATCAGTTAAAAAATATTGAATTTTAATTTGAAGTGGCCTACTTTTTTTGGACAGCCTTATAGAGTTCATGCTTTGTCCACCATCTGTGTGTATGAAACCAGGGAAATCATTGTCTGAAGGTCTTATAATGGCATGTGACATGCATAATTGTACACATGGACCCATCAAACCCAACACATACTGAAAGGTCTCGTCACAATCCATCATATCTAAAAATACTTTGTCTTCTTGGATAATAAATTTTTTATCTAAACCTATATCGAACTTCTTGTATTTTGAGTTCTCTTGTTCAACCTTTTGGAGAGTCCTGACAGCATCTTTTAATTGAACGATTTTTTCCTTACCTAATAAGCCCTTTAGTAGAAGATACCCGTCTTTATTCCAACACCTAATCTCTCTCTTTGTTAGGAAACTTATTTCTTGCATATGCTAAATAATATCATAAATCTTCATAATCATTTCTATGTCCCGATTGAAAGAAAAGCTAAAAAAAGAAAAATTGGGGTATTGCAAGCACCAACACTTACAAGACCCTTTTTCATATTAATTCTTTTACGTTGTATTATTTTTTTATAAAAAGTAAAGCTTTTTTTTGTTTAAACTAATATATAATTTAATTTGCGCGGCCGAAGGGACTCGAACCCTCAGCCTCCCGCGTGACAGGCGGGTGCTCTAACCAGTTGAGCTACAGCCGCGAATATTTTTTGAGGAAATAAATTTTTTTAAAAATTCAAAACTTTTTTCAAATAAAAAATATTTTAAAATTTTAACAAATTTTAAAACAAAAACAAATTTAGTTTTTATCTAAAAAATGTAAAAAAAATGTCCATCTAGAAGGGCTTGAACCTTCGACCGTCGGCTTAAGAGGCCGCTGCTCTACCAACTGAGCTATAGATGGATTTTTTGGGCGGATTTTTGGTGGAACGAAGTTCCATCAAAAATCCGCCCAAAAAATCTCTAAAACAACAAAAAAATTATATCATTTTTAAAAACTATTTTTCCAACTTGTCTGGCCTGTGGTTTGGGCAAGTTTTATCAGAACATCTTTCTGGAATTGTTTTTGTTCCTTCCATCATTAATTTTCCACACATATGACATTTTTCTCCTGTAGGTTTTGCCTTAATAGCACTTTTACAATCTGGATAATTAGAACAAGAATAAAATTCTCCGAATCTTCCTCTGCGTTTTATCATCAGTCCATCTTTACATTCCGTGCAAGAAATTCCAGTAGAATTTTCTTTTTTAGTTTCTTCGTCTTCTTCGATATATTTACATTTTGGATAATTAGAACAAGAAATAAATTTCCCAAACCTTCCCTCTCTTAAAACCAGTTTTCCTTTATTTTCGCTTTTAATTTTTTCATCATCCAAACATTTTGGACAGTCTTTTCCAATTTCTTTTGGCCCTTCCAAAACTTTTCCTTCTTCTGATCTGGCCCCCACGCATTCAGGAAAATTAGAACACGACATAAATTTTCCAGCGCGAGAAAGTTTCCAAACCATTTTTTTATCACATTCAGGACAAGAAAAATTTTCAACCTCACCAATATTTGTAATTTTTTCTACATCTTTTTTAGAATCCAAAGCTTCGGTGAAAGGTTTGTAAAAATCTTTCAAAGTTTTTAAATAAGTATTTTTTCCGATAGAAATTAAATCGAGATCTTCTTCCATTTTTGCGGTAAAATTATCTGAAATATAATCTAAAAAATGTTTTTCTAAAAAACCAGAAACGGCCATTCCAATATCTGTTGGAAATAAAGTTCTGTTTTCAGAAATTGTGTAATTTCTATCTTTTAAAGTTTTAATAATCGAAGCATAAGTTGAAGGTCTTCCAATTCCCCTTTCTTCAAGCTCTTTTACAAGACCGGCTTCTGAATATCTGTTTGGAGGGCTTGTAAATTTTTCTTCAATATCAAAATTTATCATTTCTAATTTAGTGCCTTTTTCTAAACCTTCCGGAAATTCTGTGTCTTCGCCTCTGCTTTCTGGAAAAATTTTATACCATCCGTCAAACAAAACAACAGAACCTGTGGCAGAAAAATTTTTTATTTTTTCATCGTTTGAACAAATAATTTTTGTTCTTAAAATTTTGGCAGATTTTGCCTGAGAAGCGACAGATCTTTTCCAAATTAAATTATAAAGTTTTTTCTCATCTTCTGTTTTTCCTGCAAAAGATTTTGAAAAATCTGTGGGCCTGACAGCCTCGTGAGCTTCTTGGGCATTTTTTGATTTTGATTTATAAATTCTATTTTCTAAAAAATCTTCACCTAAATTATTTTTTATAAAAGAAGAAATTTGTGAAATTGCATCTTTTGATAAACTCGGGGAGTCTGTTCTCATATAAGTTATAAACCCTGCTTCGTATAATTTTTGAGCCGAACGCATTGTTCTTGATGGAGAAAAACCTAATTTTGAGTTTGCGCTTTGTTGTAAAGTTGAAGTAGTAAAAGGCGCATTTGGTTTTTTTTGAGCCTCTGTTTTTTTAATTTCTACTATTTCGAAAGTTTTTTTCTCTTGGCAAGATTTTTGAACTTTTTTCATTTCCTCTTCGTCAAAAATTTCGTTTGCGTAAAAAAGTTTTAAAATATGCCCCACTTTGTCTTTAACAGAAACTTCTGCTTTCCAAAATTTTTCAGGAATAAATTTTAAAATTTCTCTTTCTTTTTCCGCTAAAATTCTTAAAGCTGGAGACTGCACTCTTCCTGCTGAAAGCCCGTACCAAAGTTTTTGCCAAACAAGTCCTGAAAGCCCGTAGCCGAAAAGTCTGTCTAAAATTCTTCTTGCTTCTTGAGCATCTTTTAAAGACATATCGATTTCTCGAGGAGTTTTTATGGCTTTTAAAATTGCTTCTTTTGTAATTTCGTTAAAAGCCACTCTTTCAAAACTTCCGTCTTTTAAATTTAACGCTTCTTTAATGTGCCAAGCAATGGCTTCTCCTTCACGATCAGGGTCGGTTGATAAAATAACTTTTTCAGATCTTTTTGCTGCAACTTTAAGCTCACTAACAATTTTTTCTTTTCCTTCTATTATTTGATAGTTTGGCTTAAAATCGTTTTCAATATCAACAGCCGCTGCTTTTTTAGAAGAAGATTTTGGAATGTCTCTTATGTGTCCCACCGATGACAAAACTTTGTAATTCGGCCCAAGATATTTTTCAATTGTTTTAGCTTTGGCGGGAGATTCTACGATTAAAAGTTTATAACTCATTTTGTTTATGAAAAATAACAAAAAAAGTTTTTTTTTGCAAGTTTTAAAAAAACTTGGCTTTGATGGAGCGTGAATTTGCTTCGCAAATTCACGCGTATCTTCTAAAAAAAACAAAAATATTTTAAATTTTTTTGTTATAATTTTTGATAATTTTATGTATCTAAAAAAACTAGAAATAAATGGCTTTAAATCTTTCGGAAAAAAATCTGATTTTGATTTCAAAACCAAAATAACAGCAATTGTTGGGCCAAACGGATCAGGAAAATCAAATGTAGCTGAGGCTTTTCGTTTTGTTTTGGGTGAGCAAAGTATTAAAAATATGCGTGGAAAAAAAGGCGGTGATTTAATTTTTTCTGGAAAAAACGGATCTTTGTCAAAAGCTAATGTTAAACTTTTTTTTGATAATTCTAAAAAAATTCTAGATATTGATTACAGAGAAGTTATTTTAGAAAGAGCTGTTTTGCGCGACGGCGAAAATGAATATTTAATAAATGGAAATAAAGTCAGAGCAAAAGATATTGTTGAACTTTTATCTTCTGCAAATATTGGCCCAGCTGGACACCACATAATTTCTCAAGGTGAGGCTGATAAAATTTTGTCGGTTTCCCCAAAAGAGCGAAAAAATATAATCGAAGAGGCGCTTGGTTTAAAAACCTACACAATGAAAAAATCAGAAGCTTCAAGAAAAATGGAAAGAACAAGGGAAAATTTAAAAGAAGCAAAAACAAGAGAAAAAATAAATGCTCCGAGAATAAAATTTTTAGAAAAAGAAGTTGAAAAAATTGAAAAAATTAAAAACTTAAAAGAAGAACTTTTTTTGCTTTACCAAAATTTTTTTCCAAAAAGATTTAAAATTTTAGAAGAGAAAAAATATTTAGATAAAAAAATCGAAGAAAAAGATTTTGAGAAAAATGAAATTGAAGAAAAAATAAATTCCCTAAAAAACAAAAAAGAAAATTTCAATTCAAATTCTCAAAACATTGAAAATGAAAATCTTTTAATCCAAATTAAAGGAAAAATAAATATTCTTGAAGAAAAATTGGAGGAGAAAACAAAAAATTTTGCCAAACTTGAATTTAGGGAAGAAAATATTTTACAAACAAAAAATAATTTTCCAAAAACAAATGAAAGTTTGGAAGAAAAAAAAGAAAATATTTTAAATATTATAAAGAATGTTTTAGAAGAAATTCCTCAAGAAAAATCTTTGAATCTTGCAGACAAAATCTTAGAATTTTTTGGCTACGGACAAAAAAAAGAGGTTGAGAGTTTGGAAAATGGAAATGAAAATGAAAATTTAGAAAAAATAAAAGAAGAGAAAAATATTATAAAGACTGAAATATTAAAATTAAAAGAAGAAAAATCTGCACTTTTTGAAGAAAAGAATAAGCTCGAGATTTTAAAAAACGGCTCGGGCGGCGAAGAAAAAAATCTTGAGATTGAAATTTTAAATTTAGAAAAAAAATTATCTTTTTCTGAAACAGAAAAAGTGAGACTTTTCTCACAAAAAAGAGAGTTTGAAAAAAATATAGAAAATTTTGTTAGCCAAGAAATCAAAATGATTTCTGTTTTTGGAAATACTAAAGCGCAAGAAATTTTATCTTTAAAAGATAAAAGTGAAAATTTTCAAACTGAAGAAAAAAACTTATTAGAGAAAATTTCTCGTATTTTGATTTTGCTTGAAAATACAAATATTAATTTCTCAGAAGATTTTAAGGGTGAATACGAAGAGCTTAAAAACAGGCAAGATTTTGTAAAAAAAGAAGTTGAAGATTTGGAAAAATCTTTAAGCTCGCTTGAGAAAATTATTTTAGAATTAACAGCTCAAATTGAAGAGCGGTTCCATTCTGGAATTTTAAAAATAAATTCTGAATTTAAAAACTTTTTTAAATTACTTTTTTCTGGAGGTGAAGCTGAAATAAAAATTGTTAAAATCCCAATAAAAAATTCTGAAGAAAATGACGAAGAGAAAAAAGAATTTGAGCTTGGAATAGAAATTTTTGTCTCACTGCCAAATAAAAAAATCTCGTCTCTTTCAATGCTTTCTGGAGGAGAAAGATCTTTAACTTCCATCGCACTTTTGTTTGCAATGTCGCAAGTTACACCACCGCCTTTTATAATTTTAGATGAAACTGACGCCGCTTTAGATGAGGCCAACTCAAAAAGATATGGAGATATGGCTGAGAAATTAGCCAAAAATTCTCAATTAATTTTAATTACTCACAACAGAGAAACAATGTCTCGAGCAGGAATTTTATACGGAGTAACAATGGATAATTCAGGAATTTCAAAAATTTTATCTGTTTCTCTCGAGGAAGCTGAAGGTGTGGCAAAATAATTTATGAATATAGAAATTAAATTTAAAGAAGAATATAAATCAATACCGAAAGGTCAGGAATTTATTTTCAAAAAAAATTTGATCGTCATTTCGGGAAAAAATGGGACAGGAAAATCGCATCTTCTTGAAGGTGTTAAAAATGGTAAGTGTGAAATTTGTATAGTTAAAGATGAAGAAGAAGAAAAGGTAGAAATATCAAGCATTTTTTTCAAAAACTTAAATGACCTTCTAAGTTCTGGAGGGAACGCAAAAATAAGCATAGCTGATCCAAATTACATAAATAGCTTGTTTGGCTTGATCCTTAATGAATTAAAAAATTTAAGAGACCCTAGAAGAAATTCTAATTTTACAAGCGCGATACACCAAATTTCTAAAACCATTCCAATCTATAGTGTATCCACTCTGGAAGATCTTAAAAAGAAGTTAGAAAATTTTGAATTTGAAGAGCTTGTTAAAATTTGGCAACCAGATGATATCTTTAGTGCAGTTAATGTGAGTAACTTATTTCTAACCTATTGCCAAAAAAAAACCAAAGAAGCTTCCGATGATAATCACAAAAACTATGACGACGTAATAGATGAAAGTGCTCCTTGGAAAATTTTTAATAAGGCGTTTAAAGACTTAGACTTTAAATACAGGTTTGCGGAAAGATATTCTGAAGACTATGCAAATTTAAAACCTGATTTAAGATTATTGTGTGAAGAAAAGGAGGTATCTTTTGATATAGGAGATTTGTCTAGTGGTGAAAAAATTATTTTTGGTCTTATCCTTGCTTCTTACAGATCTTCTCTTGAAAAAAAAGATATTAAAATTCTTTTACTAGATGAAATTGATGCTCCTCTAAATCCCACCCTCCTAGAAAAATATTTAAACATTTTAAGAGATTATTTTTTAGAAAAAGGTGTTATTGTTATTTTAACAACACATTCACCTATATTGTTAGCTATGGCAAATAAAAAAGAAGAATCATCTTTTTATGAAATTTTTAATTCAGGAGAAGGAGAAAGATATAAAGAATCTGGCACAGGTTCAAATTATGAAGAAGTTAAAATTGCATTTAAAGACCTACATGAAAAGATTAAATCTGGGCAAAAATACGAAAAAAGACTTCAAGATATGGAGAAAGAAATTAAAAAAATAAAAGAGCCTAACATTGTTTTTGTAGAGGGTAAGAATGACTATGAAATTTTTAATTTAGCTTGGGATAAATTAAAAACAGAGAATGAAGAAAAAAATTTTAATATAATTGAAAACGAAGAAGGAGATAATGCTTACTGGGTTAAAATAAGACTTGAATACTTTAATTGTAAAAAAGGTAAAGGAGAATTTGAAGATAAAAATTTTTTTGGTATTTTTGATTGTGATGACGAAGGAATAATGCACTCAAAAACAGGAAAAGTAAAAATTCCAGGATCAATACTTCTGCCTGTTGAAAATGAAATTTTAAAAAACCAAGTTTTTGAAGAAGACAAATCTTTTTTTACTAAAAAAGTTTGTTTTAAAATAGAGCATATGTTTTATAGAATAGATAAGAATTTTGATGAAAATTTCTTTGAAGAAAAAAAATGTTCTGGTGGGGGTAGAATAATTGATATAAAAGGTAATAACAAAAATACCACTAAAAATAATATTTTAAAAGAAATTAAAACTAAAGATAAAGATTTTTTTAAAAATTTTAAAGAAATCATAGAGAAAATCAATTAGCTTAAAGTTAAATAAGAAAGTCAGTAAAATCAAAAAAGATAAAAACTTAATTGTTAAAATTTTGCTATAATTTTTAAATGAAAAGTTTTAACCTTAAAACTCCACTTGAAGAAATTTTTAAAATAAATGAAAATAAAAAAAAGGCTTTAAAAAAACTAAAAATTTTTTCAGTTTCTGATTTACTTTTTTATTTTCCTGTAAAATATCAAGATGAAGCAGAACTTTCACAAATAGAAAATTTGCGTGGAGGTGAAAAAGCTTTAATTTATGGAAAAATTATTTCCATAAAAGCCCGAAAATCTTTTAAAAACAAAAGTTTAAATATGACCGAAGCTGTTTTGGAAGACTCTGGAGGAAAAAAAATAAATCTTATTTGGTTTTCTCAGCCTTATATTTCAAAAATGTTAAATTCTGGTTTTTATGGAAAATTTTCTGGAAATGTTTTAAAAAATTCAAAAGGAAAACTATCGATGACAAACCCAGAATTTGTAAAAGAAGAAGGTTTGGTGGAAAAAACAGAAAAACTTTTTATAAAAAAAGAAGATGAGAATCATTTTCTAATTCCAACTTATCGAGAAACAAAAAATTTAAGTTCAAAATGGATTTATCATTCTATTTTGAAAATTTTTTCTCATCCTGATTTTAATAAAATAGAAGATTATATTCCTGAAAAAATCAGAAAAAAATATTTTCTTCCAGAGCTAAAATCAGCTTTAATTTTTTTACATACTCCAAAAAAAATAAAAGATGCAGAAGTGGCCAAAAAAAGATTTTCTTTTGAAGAAATTTTTTTAGTGCAAATTTCAAAAGCTATTCAAAAAAGTTTTTATAAAAAATCTGGTTCTTTTTTAATAAAAGATTCAAAAAAAGATTTAGAAAAATTTTTAAAAACTTTACCTTTTTCTTTAACCTTAGATCAAAAAAAAGTTTTAAATGAACTTCAAAAAGATATTTCTTCAGATGAGCCAATGTCGAGGCTTTTAGAAGGAGATGTTGGATCTGGAAAAACGATTGTGGCGATTGCTCTTTGTCTTTTAGTTTCCAAACAAAAACCGAAAAACCAATCTTACGGATTTTTACAAACAGCCTACATGGCGCCAACTGAAATTTTAGCCAGACAAATTTTTGAAGAATTTTGTAATTTTTTAGGACCTTTTGGAATTTCTGTTGGGCTTTTAACTTCAAAAACTTGCCTGAAATTTCCTTCAAAAATAAAAAAAGAGTCTACTAAAATTTCTAAAAAACAACTTCTTTCTTGGTCTGAAAATGGAGAAATTCAAATTTTGATTGGAACGCACGCGCTTATTTCAAAAAATGTTTTTTTTGAAAATTTAGGCCTTGTTATTATTGACGAGCAACATCGTTTTGGAAAAAACCAAAGAGCTGCCTTGCGAAAAAAACCAAAAGACAAATTGGAAAAAGAAAAATTAGAAAATACTAAAAAAGTTTTGAAAAAAGGAAAAGCTTCTAATGAAGAAATTTTACCTCACTTACTTTCCATGACTGCCACTCCAATTCCTAGAACCTTAGCGCTTTCTGTTTACGGAGATTTGGATTTATCAATTTTAGAGTCTGAACCAAAAGGAAGAAAGAAAGTTATCACTGATATTTATCACGAAAAAGACAGAAAAAAAATTTATGAAGAAATTGGAAAAAAAATTAAAGCGGGAAAACAAGCTTATGTTATTTGTCCGAGAATTTTTGAAGCTGATCCAGACAAAGTAAAATCTTTAAATGTAAAATCCGCCATTGAGGAGCAAAAAAGATTAAAAGAAAAAATTTTTCCTGATCTTTCCATTGAAGTTTTGCATTCAAAAATGAAAAAAGATGAAAAAATTAGAATTATGAAAAATTTTTCTGAGGGAAAAATAAATATTTTAGTTTCAACTTCTGTTGTGGAAGTTGGGGTAAACGTTCCAAATGCAACTTCAATAATTATTGAAGGAGCTGAAAGATTCGGCCTTTCTCAGCTTCATCAGCTTAGAGGAAGAGTTAGGAGAAGCTCAGATCAGGCTTATTGTTACCTATTTTCTAATGGAAAAACAGAAGAGACAAAAAGGCGGCTAAAGGCTTTAAAAGAGGCTAAAAACGGGTTTGAGCTTGCAGAGCTCGATCTTTCTTTTCGTGGCGCAGGGCAAATGCTTGGCTCTTCCCAGTGGGGGCTTTCAGATATTGCAATGGAGGCACTTTCAAATTTAAAAATGGTTTCTTTTGCAAGAGAGGAAGCTAAAAATATTGTTGAGAAAAATTTACTAAAAAAAGAAAAAAAACTTCAAGAAAAAATTAAAGAAATTGAAGATAATATTTATTTAGAATAAAATTTTTCTGATTTTAAAAAATTTTAAAATATAAAAACCAAAAAGTAATTTTGGTTTTTCATTTTCTTGTCCACTGACCAGGACTCGGCGCCACCACTAAAAAATTTTTCCTTTCAGTCAAAATTTTAAGTGGTCGCTGTCCCGCCGTTCAAATTTTTTCTCATTTCATTCGAAAAAATATATTTCACTTTTTTCGAGTCCTGCTCAGTGTATAAAATATAAAAACCAAAAAGTAATTTTGGTTTTTCATTTTCTTGTCCACTGACCAGGACTCGAACCTGGGACCACAGAGGTATAAGCTCTGCGCTCTACCAACTGAGCTATCAGTGGGATTTTATAATTTTTAACACCAACATTTCCAGAAGAAAAATTCAGAAATAGCGCTGCGCTCTACTCTGTGTTTTACCTTCGGAGCTATCAGTGGGATTTTATAATTTTTAACACCAACATTTCCAGAAGAAAAATTCAGAAATAGCGCTGCGCTCTACTCTGTGTTTTACCTTCGGAGCTATCAGTGGGATTTTATAATT
>JABACC010000004.1 GCA_014237915.1 Candidatus Paceibacter sp. | reverse complement strand
AGAATTTTTAATGCCAGTCGTCGGGCGATTTCTGGCAAAAATTATGAGAGCCTTAGGCTCGATAGAATTTTTAATGCCAGTCGTCGGGCGATTTCTGGCAAAAATTATTAAAGCTGAGAGCTTGAGAGAATTTTTTTCTACCAACCATCTCTAAAATTTATATAAAAACGCTGGTTAAAAATTTCACTGCGGTTTTTTGTGGAAAAATTTTTCCACAAAAAACCGCAGTGAAATTTTAGCAAAAAAAAACAAAATTAAAAAGTAAAAACTTCTAAGTTTTTTGAAAAAGTAAAGTTTTATGCGGGCGATGAGAGAATCGAACTCCCGACATCGGTTTTGGAGACCGAAGTTATACCACTTAACTAATCGCCCAAAATAAAAATAAAAAATAAATTTTTATTTTTTTGTTTCTTTAAAAACAACTCTCTTTCGAAGTTTTTTACTAAATTTTTTAAGCTCTAATTTTTCAGGATTTTGTTTTTTATTCTTATTTGTATAAATAATTTCTCCTGTTTTGGTGTTTTTTAATTTTATTAAGTTATCTTGTGACATATTTTTTCTTAATTTTAGGTATTTTAACTTAAAAAAAACAAAATGTAAATTTTTTGTTAAAATAATATAAATTAACTTATTATGAAAAAAATTATTTTACATGATTACAGAAGATGCCCTTTTTGCATTAGGGTGCGGATTTTGCTTTTTCTTAAAAAAATTGATTATGAAAAAATTCACGAGCCATTAAGAATTTGGACTCCTTGGATGAGAAAAGTTTCTAAAGAGAAAAAATTTAAACCTTCAGTTCCAATTTTAAGATTTTTTCAAGGTTTTTGGTTTTTTAAAAAAGAAAAAATTATTAGAGAATCAAACCAAATAAATCTTTTTTTAGATGAAAATTTTGGAAAAAAAGAATTCACTCCAGAAAAAAATTCTGATGAATATAAAAAAATGATTGAGTGGTGGAGCTGGTGCGAAGAGTTTAAAAAAAATATTGATCTTTTTAAATATGGTGATGATTTCAATTTTGATAAAGAAAAAACAAGCTTTATAAAAAAACTTTAGAAAAAGATTTTTTATATTTAGAAAAATCTCTAAAAAATAATTTTTTACTTGGTGAGAAAATAACTTTGGCAGATATTTCAATCATTCCCTTTGTGAGGCAAGCTTTAAAAGTACGGGGTGGAGAATTTAATTTAAATAAATTTCCAAAAACAAAAAAATGGGTAAGTCAGATTTTAGAAAAAGATTGGTTTGAAAACGAAATAATGAAAAAAGTTAAAAAGCCTTAAATTTTTATAAAAAATTATTTTTTCTTTGTTTTTTCTTCTTTTTCTTTTTCAGAAATTAAATTTCTTAAATGTTGATTAAAATTTATTTTTTTTCCAAACTCCTTTAGGGTTCCTATTAATTTAACAAAAGTATCTGCCACTGCTTTGTCTTTAATCTCCAGCATAATTTCTTTTTCTAAAGAATAAATATAGCTCAAATCTCCATGAACAATAATCGAACAAGGAAAATTCAAATATTCGTCGGGTAAAAAAGCCCAAGAATTTATTCTTCCTTCAATTTTTTCAAGTTCTTCGGCAGAAAAATTTTTATTTTGAGAAAATGTAGATTTAGCAAAAACCCCATCAACAATAATTTTGTTTTTAATACCTTTTTCATTTATTTTTTGAATATACTTTGAAGAAAAACCGCCCAAAGCTTTTTTTTGATTAATAGGCGCTGAAAGATTATAAATTCTTTTGCCTTTATTGTTTAGAACAATTTCTTCTCTTTTTTCTAAAATTTTTTCAAGATTTTCATAAATTTTTATTTTTTCCTTATTTTCTTTTTTATCTTCAAAACTATTTTCTAAAAAATTTTTATTTAAAGACCATTCAAAATGATTTTCAAATTTTTCTTTAAAAACAAAACCTCTTTCTTCTAATTTTTTTAGTTTATAAATAACGCTTGAATTTGGAAGATTTATCTTTTTTGCCATCGGTAAAACTTTTGTTCTTTTTTGCTCTTCTAAAAAACAAACGATTAAAATCTCTTCTTTTTTTAAACCTAATTTTTTATAATAAAAATCTTTTTTCATAAAACTTACAACTTTTTTGTAAAAATTATAACAGAAAGCCTTTAAATTAACAAGTTCTAAAAAAACTTTTTTTAATTTAAAAATATCATATACTTGTAATTAGTTCATAACGAGGGAGTCTTACCATGGAACCAGAAAAAAGAGAAACAACAATAGTTGTTATTGATGTAGGTGTAATTATAAAAATTAAGGTTTGCAATCCTGATCCTCAGTGCATAATTATACGTATAACAAATGGTCAGTATGCAATAAGCGCAACAACCTTAAGCGGTATAATGTGGATGAATGTATCATCTACCCAACTTCAAGAATTCTGTTCTGAAAACAAAGAAAAGAATGATTGGGGTGGGGATGAGAAAATATATTCTCTTTACATAGAAGACAATGATCTTCTTTGGAGTATTGGAACCAAAGAAAATTCTATCTTGGCAACCGGAAGTGAAATTGGAAGGTTTGTAGAAGAATTTGATATTGGAAAAATACAAGAAGAGATCGATAAAAATAATAACACCAATCTTTAAAAATCAATATTAACGTCGGAAATTATTTTCCGGCGTTATTTTTTGTCTTAATTTTTTAAAGTTTACAAGTTTTTTGTAAACTTTTTCTTAAAAAAGCTTTATTTTAAAAGGTTTTATTGTTTTTTTTAAAAAATCTTGTTTTAATATTTTAAAAGTATAAAATTGTTTTTGGTTGATCTTTGGTTTCAATTAAACTTTTATATAAGTTTAAAATAAATATGAACCAAGACACAAAGCTTTTAGCTTTGTTAAGCAAAAAATTCCCCTTGGGGAATTTTTTGCTATAATTAAAATTATGAAAAAAACTTCTGAAAATTTTCAAACTCTTTATAGAAAATATCGCCCGCAAAAATTTTCTGAAATTTTGGGGCAAGAAAATATTATTTCAGCTCTTGAAAATAACATTAAAAAAAATGAAGTTTCACACGCTTATCTTTTTTCAGGTTCTCGAGGAACGGGAAAAACAACAACAGCAAGAATTTTTGCATCTGAGCTAAAAATTTCTCCATCCGATATTTACGAAATTGACGCTGCTTCAAACAGAGGAATTGCAGAAATTAGAGAAGTTCGTGATTCTGTTTCTACTCTTCCTGTAGAATCTGAAAAAAAAATTTACATAATAGATGAAGCTCACATGCTCACCAAAGAAGCTTCAAATGCTATTTTGAAAACCTTGGAAGAGCCTCCTTCTCACGTACTTTTTATTTTAGCTACCACAGAAAAACAAAGAATTTTACCAACAATTTTATCTCGTTGCCAAGTTTTTGATTTTAAAAAAGCTGAAATTAAAGAATTAGTTTTTTTAATAAAAAATATTTCAAAAAAAGAAAACAGAGAAATCGATGAAAAATCAGCACTTTTAATTGCAAAAAAAGGTGCCGGATCTTTCAGAGACACTCTTTCTTATTTGCAAACAATTTTTTCTGTTTTTCATAAAAAAATAGAATACGAAAATTTTATAAAAACATTTTCAATTTCTCAAAATAACCTTGAAGACGATTTTTTAAAAGCACTTAATGAAGAAAGTAAAGAAAACGCTTTTCGTATTTATGAAAATTTTATAACAAGTGGGGGAAGAATTGGGTTTTTTACAGAAGAGCTTTTAAAAAAAATACGAGTAAAGCTTTTAAAGGGCAATGATTTTGGAGACGATTTTTACTATAAATTAAATTACACAACAGAAGAGCTTCAAAACTTAGAAAGTCTTAAAAATATTAATTCAAAACATTTAAAAGATTTTTTAGAACTTTCTGAAAGTTTAAAAAACTCAGAAAATCCAAATTTATATTTTGAAATTTTTTTATATAAAACATTTGGTTAAAAAATTATGAACCAGAAAATAAAAAACATAATATTTGATTGGGACGGAGTTTTGGTCGACAGTATTGATAAAATGTGTGAGGTAAATGCAGATACCACTAGTTTTAAAACAAAAAATGAAGATTATGGAAATATTTTTTTAGGAAACTCAATTTCTTATGGAGAAAAAAATACTGACAAAAAAGAACTTAATTCTTTTTGGAAAAACTGGAGTATCGAATCTCAAAAAATATTTCCAGATAAAAATATTTACAAAAAACTTCAAGATTTTAAGAAAAAAAATAATTTAAAATTTTTTATAATTTCTTCAAATCTTGAAGAAAATATATTAATGTCTTTAAAAAATGCCGACTTAGAGGATATTTTTGAAGAAGTTTTAGGAAAAGACACTCACTCTTTAAAAACAGAAAAGTTTAAAATTTTAGAAAACAAATTTAATACAAATTCAAAAAATTCTATTTTTATCACAGATTCTTTGGGTGATATAAAAGAAGCAAATGAAGTTTCTTATAAAAGTATTGGGGTAACCTTCGGAGTTCATAAAAAAGAAATTTTAGAAGAAGGAAATCCAGAAAAAGTTTTTGATAGTTGGGACGAGATTTTTAATTATTTAGAAAAAATTGTTTAAATAAAAAACATTAGAGAAAAACAAAAAGCGCGCACCTTCGGTGCGCGCTTTTTGTTTTGCAAAAACTTAAACTTTAACTAATAGCCCAACAGGGCAATGATCAGAGCCTAAAGTTTTATTGTAAATGAAAGCATTTTCTAATTTTTTTTCTAAAACTTTAGAAGTTAAAAAATAATCAATTCTCCAACCTGCATTGTTTTTTCTAGCTCCAAAGCGATAACTCCACCAAGTATAAATTTCTTTTTTTTCTGGATAAAAATATCTAAAAGTATCGATAAATCCACTTTTTAAATAATCTTCAAAAGATTTTCTTTCGCTGTCTGTAAAACCTGCGTTTCCGGAAGAGTTTTTTGTGGTTTTGTTTGCTTGCGGATTTTTTAAATCAATTTCTGTATGCGCCGCATTTAAATCTCCACAAAAAATAACTGGTTTTTTTTTCTCTAATTTTTTAACAAATTTTAAAAAATTCTTGTCCCATTTTTCAGATCTATATTTTTGGCGCGACAAATCTGGCTTAGAATTTGGAGTATAAACTGTTGTTAAAAAAAAGTTTTCAAACTCGAAAGTTAAAACTCTCCCTTCGCTGTCCAGATCGTCTCCAATTCCAGAAAAAATTTTCTTTGGTTTTTTTTTTGAAAAAATAACAACTCCTGAATATCCTAGTTTTTCTGCTGAATTAAATTCCCAAAAAGGATATTCTTTAAAAATATCACTTATTTTTTTTTCAAACTTTTCTTCAATTTGCTCTTTTTTTGCTTTTACTTCTTGCAGGCAAAAAATGTCTGGTTTTTCTTTTTTTAAAAATTTTTTCGAATCCTCTTTTTCCCACCAAGCCCTAAATCCGTTAACATTCCAAGAAATTATTTTGAATTTTTCCATAATTTAATTTTATCACAAAAAAAGTGCAAGGCCGAAGGCCTTGCACTTTTTTTGAAAAAACTAAAAATTATTTTCCATGACAATGTTTAAATTTTTTACCAGACCCGCAATAACACTTATCGTTTCTTCCTATTTTCTGTTCCTCTGTTTTTAAAATTTGTTTTGTTTTTTTGGTAACTTCTTCTTTTCCAGAATTTTCTAAAATTTTTTTCGAATCTTCAATTTCCTTTTTCCTTTTTTGCTCAAATTCTAAAATTTTTTCTGTATCAAGTTTAGATAAAAGTTCTGAAATTTTTGAAAAAATATTTTCATTCATTTTAATAAAATATTCTTTGGCCTCTTTTTTATATTCTAAAATAGAATCTTGTCTTAAAGAAACTGATCTTTTTAAATTTTCCATTAAACTTAAATGTTCCATCCAAAAATTATCCATAACTGAAAGTGAAATTCCTCTATAAATTTCCAAAAATCTTTGATCTCCTAAATTTTTCTTTTTTTCTAAAATTATTTTTAATAAATTTTCTGGAAATAAATTTTCCTCAAAATTTTTTTCTAAATTCTCAATACTTGAATTTAAAATCTTTCTTCTTTTTTCATAAAAAGAAAGTCTTTGTGTGTTTAAAACATCATCATATTGAAGAACGTTTTTTCTGGAATCAAAATTTAATCCTTCAATTTTTGTTTGAGCTGCTTCAACTTGTTTTGAAACAATTCCCATTGAAAAAGCCTCTGTTTCTCCCAAACCTTTGGTCATCATATTTTTTATAAAGTCTGATTTTCCAAAAATTCTCATTAAAGCATCTTCAAAAGAAATAAAAAACTGAGTTTCTCCCGGATCTCCTTGCCTTCCAGACCTTCCTCGAAGCTGATTATCTATTCTTCTTGAATCGTGTCTTTCTGTTCCTAAAACAAAAAGTCCACCAAGACTAACAACCTCTTTATATTCTTCATTTGTTGCATCTGCTCCTCCAAGTTTAATATCTACCCCTCTTCCTGCCATGTTTGTGGAAAGAGTTACTGCTCCTTTTTTTCCAGCGTTTGCAATAATTTCTCCTTCGTTTTCATGATTTTTAGCATTTAAAACGGTGTGTTCCACCCCCTCTTTGTTTAAAAAAGATGATAAGAGCTCTGATTTTTCAACAGAAGTTGTTCCAACTAAAACAGGTCTTTTTGTTTGATTTATTTCTTTAATTTTTTCTGCTATATTTTTAAATTTTCCAACCTCTGTGCCAAAAACAAGATCGTTTTGGTCTGTTCTCATGACCTCTTTATTTGTTGGAATAACGACCACATCGAGAGAATAAACTTTAAAAAACTCTTCTTTTGATGTTTCCGCTGTTCCTGTCATTCCTGCTAATTTTTCATACATTCTAAAAAAATTTTGATAAGTAACTGAAGCGTAAGTTCTTGACTCTTGTTGAATTTTTAAATTTTCCTTAGCTTCAATAGCTTGGTGTATTCCTCCAGACCATCTTCTTCCCGGTTGCATTCTTCCGGTAAACTCATCAACAATTACAACCTCTTCTGCTTTAACAAGATATTCTTTCCCTTTTGTATATAGAGATTTTACCTTGAGGGCATTTTCTAAAAAACTAATAAAGGTAGCATTTTCTGTACTATACAAATTTTTTAAACCTAAAAATTTTTCTGCTTTTTCTATTCCTTGCGGAAAAATAGAAACTGATTTTGTTTTCTCTTCACTAGAAAAATCTTCTCCTTCGGTAAGAGAATCTGCTAAAATTTTAAATTTAGAATACTGGCTTAAATCTTTATTGTCTGGAGCTGAAATAATAAGAGGAACTCTTGCTTCATCTATTAAAATCGAATCAACCTCATCTATTAAAGCAAAGTTTAGTCCTCTTTTTTGCCTAATGTCTTCTTTTTTTTGAGTAATATTATCTCTTAAATAATCAAAGCCAAATTCTGAATTTGTTCCATAGGTGATATCTGCCTCATAAGCCTCGGCTCTTGAGCAAGGTTTTAAAAATTCATAAAAAATTTTATAATCTCCTTTTTCATCTCTTTGTTCATCTAAATCCTTTTTTAAAGTCGGATCATATAAAAAACTTTGGTTGTCGCTATTTATAATTCCAACAGAAAGACCAAGTTTTGAATAAACCTGCCCAACCCAAACAGCATCTCTTCTTGCTAAATAATCATTAACGGTAACAACATGAACCCCTTTTTCTTTAAGGGCGTTTAAATAAACGGGTAGAGTGGCAACAAGAGTTTTTCCTTCCCCTGTTCTCATTTCTGGAATAAAGTTTTTGTGTAAAAAATATCCCCCCATAATCTGAACGTCATAATGTCTTAAGCCTGTATTTCTTTTTGAAACCTCTCTAACTGCAGCAAATGCTTCTGGTAAAACCTCGTCCAAAGATTTTTCTCTGCAAATTTTCTTCAAATTTTGAGTAAATTCTAAAAAATCTTTATCTGTTTTTTTTTCCATTTCAGGCTCAAAAGAATTAACTTTTTCTGCAATTTTTTTAGATTTTTTTAATTCGGCTTTATTTTCGTCAAAAAACTTTTGAATTTTTTTAAACATAATTTTAAATTATAACAAAAAGAAAATTTTTTAATATTTATATTTTTTAAAACATTTATTGACTTTATTTAATAAATACTTTAAAATACAAACATTATTATTTAATTAATTAAAAATGAATAAAATAAGTAAATTTTTTTAGATCCTTTTAACATTCTTTGTTGTGCTTGGTTTTTCACACGCTGAAGAAACCACCCTCACAGCATATGCTGTTGGTGCTATGCCTCCAAGTGGGGTGACTAGTGAATCAGCTGTTTTACGTGGTGAGGTTGAGATATTTGAATTTTATTATTCTGATGGAGAACTTGTTGGTGTTGGAGAGGATATATTTCTTGAAAACCCTTACAATGTTGAGGTTTGGTTTGCTTTTGATGATAATGATTCTACTCCTTCTTGTTCTTCTTCTTCACAAAAAGAGTCTGTTTTAAGTTTACATTATGAAATAATTGATGATGAAGAATTACAGTTTTGGAAAGTGGTTGATAATCTAAACGAAGATGAGAAATATTACTTTAGAGCCTGTGCTGGAGATGAGGGTGATCTTTTTTCTGGCTCTGTGAAGTCTTTTACTACTGATGAGTCTGATGATGAACGCAATGAAGAACTACAGGATCAAATTGAGGATTTATTAGAACAAATTGAAAATCTTAAAGAAGTAGAAATTTCTACAAACTCTGCAGACGATGTTGATGAAGATTCTGCTGTTTTAGTTGGAGAAGTTGATGAAGGTGATAATGTTGAAGTTTGGTTTGCTTTTGATGATAATGATTCTACTCCTTCTTGTTCTTCTTCTTCACAAAAAGAATCTGTTTCTGGAAGATATGATGATGGAGATGAGTTTGAAGAAAAGGTTTCTGGTTTAGATGAAGATGAGAAGTATTACTTTAGAGCTTGTGCTGAAGATGAAGATGGAGATATTGTTTCTGGGTCTGTGAGGTCTTTTACTACAGATGATGACGATGATGACAATAGTGAGGAAATAGAGGAACTTAAAGAGCTGCTATTTAAACTCATACAGAGACTTGAGTACCTTCTGAGTAGATAACTTAAAATTTAATAAATTAAAAAAATCAAGGGTTGTTTTTAAACAACCCTTGACTTTTTATATAAAATATATTAAAATAGGCTCATTAATATTTAATTAAAATAAAAATGATAAATAAAATAAAAATAAATAAAATTTTTTGGATCTTTTTAACCTTCTTTATGGTGTTTGGTTTTTCTTATGCTGGAGAATTTTATACTGGCAAATATAAAACATTTGAGGGTTCTTCCTTGGAAAATAATTCTTGGGACGATGATATTTTTGTATCTAAAGACACTGAAAATATTTATTTTGTTTTAAATTATGTTTCTAAGGTTGGAGAAGGAGATATTGAAGATCTTTCACTTTCTGTTGCTAATATTAGGGGGGATTACAGCTCTGGAGAGAAAAAATCTTTTTGGGGAAGAGCTTCTTCGAGCAATGCTTCTTCTGTTTCTAGTTCAGTAAGTATTGAATTTGGAGGGGATGGTTTTTTTGATATTGACATTGAAAATGTTGGGGTACAGGAATATCCTTGTGTTTCACAAAGTTGTCAAAAAGATTATTCTCCAACCTCTTCTTATTATTCTGATTTAATAAATTCTGGATTAGATTTAGGAACACTAGAAGATAATACTTATGGAAACCTTTTGTTAACTTTTTCTGTTGAATATACAGAAGACGGAGATGGTGGTGGTGGTGGAGATGATCCTGATTATAACAATCCTAACAACAACGAAGATGTAGATATTTCTACAAACTCTGCAGACGATGTTGATGAAGATTCTGCTGTTTTAGTTGGAGAAGTTGATGAAGGTGATAATGTTGAAGTTTGGTTTGCTTTTGATGATAATGATTCTACTCCTTCTTGTT